>NZ_JBLZPH010000001.1:0-15544 GCF_049199205.1 Shinella sp. M31
ATTCCGTATTTGTCGTAACCGACCGACCGACCCCACGACCCAGGAGATGCGGCGGACCTAGCATCATGGGGTAACCGGTTGTGCGGGCTTGTTTGCCGCCCATGGAGTTGAGCATCGCGCCAAAACGAAAAAAAATCAACGAATTCTTAACGTTTCCGGCAAGACTCCTTGTCTCATAGTTAATCGCCGAGCGCCTGATTGTCTCACCAAGCGGCATTTACGTTATAGAAGACAACAGTAAGCCTGCCCCTGAAAAGCAACCTTTGTGTGCATAAAATACAACCCCGGAAAATGAATACAACTTCGCAAGGCATGATTGTATTTATACAACCTGTTGAAATCTATCGTCAAAAATGAATGAAACGATTTATAGCCAAATTTGACTACACGGGCTTCGATTCGGCCCCTTGAACCGGTCGACGACGGGAAAAATTGTCCTGACGGCAAGTGCCCTAAAAATCAGGCATTTGCTCAAAAAACCGAGGAAGCCTGTGGAAAAAGCGTAGGCAGACGTCGATTGGGATGCGACTCAGGCGGCGGCGGCCACGACGCGGTTGCGGCCCGAGCGTTTAGCTTCGTAAAGCGCGGTATCCGCGCGCTTCAGCAGACCTTCCGGGCTGTCGCCCGTCGGCAGAACGGAAGCGGTGCCCATCGAGGCGGTAATCGGCAATAGGACATCGGTGCCGGGAATGCGGAACGGCTCGCGCTCGACGATGGTGCGCAGACGCTCCGCCACACCGGCCGCCATTTCCGGCGTCGTGTCGGGCATAACGAGCACGAACTCCTCCCCGCCATAACGGCAGGCGAGATCGGCGCCGCGCACGGCCGAGCGCACGCGGTTGGCGAATTCGCGCAGCACCGCGTCGCCGGCATCGTGGCCATAGGTGTCGTTGACCAGCTTGAAACGGTCGATATCCGTGATGCAGACCGAAAGCGGACGGCCACGCGCCGTGGCGCGGTCGATCAGGAGCTTCATGTGGTTGTCGAGGTAACGGCGGTTGTGCAGCCCGGTCAAGCCGTCCGTCACGGCAAGCTCGATCGTCTGCCGCACGCTTGCGCGCAGACGGTCGTTGCAGCGCTTGCGGCGGATCTGGGTGAGACTGCGGGCGATCAGCTCGTTCGGGTCGATTGGCCGGATCAGGTAGTCCGTCACGCCGAGATCGAGCGCGCGCACGACCATGTCGTCGTCGCCCTGCTCCGTGACCAGCAGGATCGGCAGGAAACGCGTGCGCTCCAGCGACCGCAACTGCGAGCACAGGCGCAGCGGATCGTAATCCGTGAAATTGGCGTTGACGATGACGAGCTCGTAGTTGCTCTCGGCGGCCTGGAACAGCGCCGCCTGGGGATCTGACATGCAGGTGACTTCGGCGATGGGCTTCAACGCACGCGCAACACGCTCCTGCGAACTCGCACGGCCGTCGACCAGCAGGACGTCGCCCGGCTCGTCGCCGAGATTGCTGTCGAGCCCCTCCTCCATCGAGATCGCGCGGGCGGTCGTTGCACGCATGCGCAGCTCGTCGGTCAGCGTCTTGAGGCGCACAAGGCTTTTCACCCGCGACATCAGCTGCAGATCGTTGACCGGCTTGGTGAGAAAATCGTCGGCACCGGCCTTCAAACCGCGCACGCGATCGGACGGCTGATCGAGCGCCGTGACCATGACGACGGGAATATGGGCAGTGCGCGGATTGGCCTTCAGCCGCTCGCACACCTCGAAACCGTCGATGCCGGGCATCATGATGTCGAGCAGGATGAGATCGACCTGGGTGCGTTCGCAGATCGACAGCGCTTCATAGCCGTTGTCGGCCGTCAAGACGTCGAAATATTCCGCCAGAAGCCGCGCTTCGAGCAGCTTCACATTGGCGGGAATATCATCGACGACGAGAATGCGTGCTGTCATGGTCGCGCCCCTGCCTCACGCGTCGCCGAGATAGGTTTTAATCGTCTCGATGAATTTCGGTACGGAAATCGGCTTGGAGACATACGCCTCGCAGCCGCCCTGCCGGATGCGCTCCTCGTCGCCCTTCATCGCAAAGGCCGTGACCGCGATGACGGGGATCACGTGAAGCTCGTCGTCCTCTTTCAGCCACTTGGTGACTTCAAGGCCCGAGACTTCCGGAAGCTGGATATCCATCAGGATCAGATCGGGGCGATATTTGCGCGCAAGATCAAGGGCTTCCATACCGTTCCGAGTCTGGATGGTCGTGTAGCCGGATGCCTCGATAAGGTCCCGGAAGAGCTTCATGTTGAGCTCGTTGTCCTCGACAATCATGACCTGCTTGGGCATCGTAAGTCCCTGTTCCTCTGACCGGCCTTGCAACCCATCGGGAGATGGATAAGTTGCGGCAAAGCCGAAATCACCCAGCCTGACCGCAGCCACGTTAGCGTCACTTGGTTGATTAAAAGGTAAATTTCCCGAGGGAAAAGAATGAAAAGCCAAAAAGATACACCTGCGGCCGAGACCGCGGAGACAACTGCCGTCGCCATTCTCGGCTGGCTCGCCGGCGAACCGGAATTGCTGTCGCGTTTTCTGGCGCTGACGGGTGTCGCGCCGTCCGAGGTCCGTAACGCCGTCAATGACCCCGGCTTCCTCGCCGGCATCGTCGATTTCCTGATGAGCCACGAGCCGGATCTGCTGGCGTTCTGCGACGCGACGGGCACCAAACCGGAAACGGTCGTGCACGCCCATGCGGTACTGTCCGGCCCCGCCGACTGGTGAGCAGTCGGCGCCCGGCACCGTTCCAGCGCCTTTGTGTGTACGGTCATGCATTCCATCCCGGGCGACACTTGAGACTCGTGAATTTAGGCACTAATGTCGCGATGTTCAATGTTTGTTCCTGATGATGAGCACCGCCGCACCACGCTTCCCGGGCTTCTGTCGCGACTGCCTGTCCGGGCAGAAGGCGGGCCTGCGCCGCTGCAGCGCCTGCGGCAGCCCGCGCCTCCTCTATCATGACGAACTCTACGACCTGACGCTGGCGCATATCGACTGCGACGCCTTCTATGCCGCCGTGGAAAAGCGCGACAATCCCGAGCTTGCCGACAAACCGGTCATCATCGGCGGCGGCAAACGCGGCGTCGTCTCCACCGCCTGCTACGTCGCGCGCATCCACGGCGTGCGCTCGGCCATGCCGATGTTCAAGGCGCTAGAAGCCTGCCCCAATGCGATCGTCATCCCGCCGGATATGGAGAAATACGTAAAGGTCGGCCGCCAGGTGCGCGCCATGATGCAGGATCTGACGCCGCTGGTGCAGCCGCTGTCCATCGACGAGGCCTTTCTGGAACTGAAGGGCACGGAACGTCTGCACCACGATCCGCCTGCCCGCGTGCTCGCCCGCTTCGTCCAGCGCGTCGAGCAGGAGGTCGGCATCACCATTTCCGTCGGCCTCTCCTATTGCAAATTCCTCGCGAAGGTCGCCTCCGATCTCAACAAGCCGCGCGGCTTTTCCGTCATCGGCGAGAAGGAAGCGCTGGATTTCCTGAGAGATAAGCCGGTGCGCCTCATCTGGGGCGTTGGAAAGGCCTTTGCGGAGACGCTGGAGCGCGACGGCATACGCAGCGTCGGCCAGCTTCAGACCATGGAGGAAACCGACCTGATGCGCCGCTATGGCGTGATGGGCAAGCGGCTGTTCAATCTGTCGCGTGGTCAGGATGATCGCGAGGTCCATCTGAACGACGCCGCAAAGAGCGTTTCGTCCGAAACCACGTTCTTCGACGACATCTCCAGCTATGACGAGCTTGTCACGCATCTGCGTCGCCTCAGCGAAAAGGTTGCCGCGCGCCTGCGCAAATCCGGCATCGCCGGCCATACCGTCGTGCTCAAGCTGAAGACCGCCGACTTCAAGAGCCGCACGCGCAACCGCAGGCTCGAAGACCCGACCATGCTTGCCGACCGCATCTTCCGCACCGGCATCGAGCTTTTGCGCAAGGAGACGGACGGCACGAAATACCGCCTGATCGGCATCGGTGTCAGCGATCTCACCGATCCCGCTCGCGCCGACCCGCCCGACCTTGTCGATCCCGCGGCAACCCGCCGCGCAGCGGCCGAAGCCGCGATGAACACGCTGCGCGACAAATTCGGCAAGGCCAGCGTCGAGACCGGCTATACATTCGGTAAATCCGGCCCCGATCGCTTTCACGGAAAGTTGACCTTCAAGACGGCCGGAAAAATCGACGACCCCACCGAATAAATCCCGGCAAACCAGCGTTCCTCCCTGCATCGGGTTGGCACAGATCGGGGGATCGGCCGGGTGCATCAAGCCTTCCTTAAATCGGATGCACTACGCTTGCCGTCGGTTTGTATTGCGTACGGATGGGTAACATGAAGTTTCGCCTGGCGACTGGCATGAGCATACTTGGCCTGCTGTTGAGCTGCGGTACCGCGCTTGCGGGCACGCTCGAGGGGCCGTTGCAGATCATCGTTTCGAAGGACCTGCAGGAACTGAAGATCTACGACGGCGACGTGGTCGTCGCCACCTCGCACGTCTCCACCGGCAAGGCCGGCCATTCGACGCCGACCGGCATCTTCTCGATCCTGGAGAAGAAGCGTACGCATTTCTCCAACATCTATGACAGCGCGCCGATGCCTTTCATGCAGCGCCTCACCTGGTCGGGTATCGCGCTGCACGCCTCCAACAGCGTGCCGTCCTATCCCGCCTCGCACGGCTGCGTGCGCCTGCCGAACGCCTTTGCCAAGACGCTGTTCAGCGTGACGCGGCGCGGCGGCCATGTGCTGATCACCGACCGCGAGATCGTGCCGCAGGAAATCGTTCATGCCGCACTGTTCAAGCCCGTCGTCGTGGTGCCGGATACGCCGCTTCTCTCCCAGGCGGGCCTGCGGCCCGGCCTGATCGAGGCCGGCGACAAGGCCGTCGAGGTTGCGATGACCGATCCGAAGCCGGAAATCCTCCCGGCGGTCGTGCAGAAGACCGAGCAGGACCCGATCCGCATCCTGATCACCCGTCGCGGCGACCGCGAGATGATGATCGACCTGCAGACGATGCTGACGTCGCTCGGCTACGATGCCGGCGTGCCGGATGGCCTGCATGGCAAGCAGACCGTGATCGCCATCCGCGCCTTCCAGCTCGCCGAGGGGCTGAAGGAAGACGGCATGCTGACGCCGGAACTCGTGGCCGCCGTCTATGCCAAGGCCGGCAAGGGCACGCCCCCGAACGGCCAGATCCTCGTGCGCCAGAAATTCAAGCCGCTGGTCGAAGCCGCCATCACCATCCGCAACCCGGAAATCGCGCTCGGCACCCATTTCCTGCTGGCACGCGACGTCGATAGCGACAAGGGCAAGGCGGACTGGTTCGGTGTCAGCGTCGACAACCAGCTTTCGCCCGCCACGCTGAAGCGCCTGGGCATCACCACCGAAGCCGATGCCTCGCAGCCGGATGCGCTGACAAAGACGCTCGACCGCCTGGACATTCCCGCCGACACGCGCCTGCGTATTTCCGAACTGATGGGCGAAGGCGCCTCGCTGTCGATCTCCGACATTGGCCTCGGCCCGGAAACCGGCGACGGCACGGACTTCATCACCGTGACGCGCAAGGTGCAGCAGAAGGCCGATGCCTCGGCGGTGCAGGGCATCAAAAAAAGGAAGAAAAAGGCGTCATCGATTACGGTCGTGAATTGACGGGACAGACGGCCGTTTGTTTTGAGGTCGAGGAGGTCTTCACCGAAGAGAATGACCTTCTCGTCCTGTCTCTCGGCTTCGTCTCTGCGGATGACCCGCTCGACATCATCCATTTCGCCTGCGGAGGTGAACGGAGCGGCTCGAGCCCACCACCGGCCGAGGACCTGCTCTATGTGGAACGCACCGACCAGAGCCTCGCCTGCGACGGTCGCGACGTACAAAGCCTCATCGGCGATCACGACCGCATCGAGTTGCTGCTGACGGAAAATGGCGCCCGTGCCTTGGGTTTGCCGATGCACACGCACTATCTTTTCAGCAAACATCCTGATCTGCAGCCTGCCGCTTTCTCGATGCTCGCTGCCATGGTTGCAGCCGGCCAGCAACAGGTTGCCGTCCGACTTCCCCTTCAGGCCACCGATCATCCCGCGTCATAGTGCTTCCCAGCGGAACCGGCTTGCGCTCCTACACCAACTCCACATCCAGCACGCCGGGCGCCGAGCGCAGGGCGGCGGCGATTTCGGGGGAGATGCGGAAGCGCTCGTTCAGCTCCACCTCGATCTCGCGCTGGCCGTTGTCCTTGATGACGATGAAGGAGACGAGGCCGTCGCCCTTGGTGTTGAGATGGGCGGCGATGGAACGCAGCGGGCCGCTGTCGCGCACATAGACGCGCAACGCCTTCTGGGTCTGGAGCGATTCCTCCTCAAGGGAGCGCAGCGTCTGGATGCGCAGGCCGATGCCCTCCGGGCGCTCTTCCGCCTGCACGGTCATGACCAGTGATTTGCCGGGCTCCAGCAGGTCGCGGTACTGGTTGAGCATTTCGGAAAACAGCACGGCCTCGAACTGGCCGGACGAATCCGAGAAGGCGACGATGCCCATCTTGTTGCCGGTGCGCGTCTTGCGCTCCTGCTTGGAGGTGACCGTGCCGGCAAGACGGCCGGCCGTCGCACCGCGTTTCACGGCAGCGGAAAAATCGCCAAATGTCTGCACGCGCATCTTCGCGAGAAGCGGCGCATAGGTATCGAGCGGATGAGCGGATAGGAAAAAGCCGAGCACCTGGAACTCGCGGTGCAGTTTTTCCGAGGCGAGCCAGGGCGTGTAGGCGGGCAGCGTGATGACCTCCGGCCCGGTCGCAGCGCCCATGCCGAAAATATCGCCCTGCCCGCTCGTCTTGTTTTCCTGCGCACGCTGGGCAGCCCCCAGCAGACGGTCGAGGCCGGCGATCATGGCGGCGCGGTCGTGACCGAAGCAATCGAAGGCGCCGGCGACAATCAAGCTTTCGAAGACGCGGCGGTTGACGAATTTCGGATCGATGCGCGTGCAGAAATCCTCGAGGTTCTTGAACGGCTTGTCGCTGCGCACCTCGACAATATGCTGGACCGCGGCCTCACCGACGCCCTTGATGGCGGCAAGCGCGTAGTAGATCCGGTTTTCGCCGGTTTCGAAATGCGCAAAGGACGTCTGCACCGAGGGTGGGATGACGGCGATGCCCAAGCGGCCGGCATCCTGCCGGAAATCGTTCAGCTTGTCCGTGTTGGACATATCGTAGGTCATCGACGCGGCGAGGAATTCGACCGGGTAATGCGCCTTCAGATAAGCCGTCTGGTAGGAGACGATGGCGTAGGCAGCGGCGTGCGACTTGTTGAAGCCGTAGTTGGCGAATTTCGCGAGCAGGTCGAAGATAAGGTCGGACTGCGGCTTGGACACGCCGTTCTTGACCGCGCCGTCGACGAAGCGGGCGCGCTGCTTGTCCATTTCCTCCTTGATCTTCTTGCCCATGGCGCGGCGCAGAAGATCGGCCTCACCGAGCGAATAGCCGGAGAGAACTTGGGCGATCTGCATCACCTGTTCCTGGTAGACGATAACGCCCTGGGTTTCCTTCAGCAGGTGGTCGATCTTCGGATGGATCGATTCGATCTCCTCCTCGCCATGCTTGCGAGCGTTATAGACCGGGATGTTCTCCATCGGGCCGGGGCGATAGAGCGCGACCAGCGCGATGATGTCCTCGATGCAGTCCGGCCGCATGCCGATCAGCGCCTTGCGCATACCGGCACTTTCCACCTGGAACACGCCGACCGTCTCGCCGCGCGACAGCATCTCGTAGGTCAGCTGGTCGTCCAGCGGCAGGCTTTCGAGTTTCACCTCGATATTGCGCTTGCGGATGAAATCGACGGCGGTCTTCAGCACGGTGAGCGTCTTCAGGCCGAGGAAGTCGAACTTCACGAGGCCGGCCTGTTCCACCCATTTCATGTTGAACTGGGTGACGGGCATGTCGGAGCGCGGATCGCGGTACATCGGCACGAGCTGCGACAGCGGCCGATCGCCGATGACGATGCCGGCGGCATGCGTGGAGGCGTGGCGGTAGAGACCTTCGATCTTCTGGGCGATATCGAGCAGGCGGGCGACGACCGGCTCCTTCTCCGCCTCCTCCTGCAGCTTCGGCTCTTCCTCGATCGCCTTGTAGAGCGGCGTCGGATTGGCGGGGTTGTTCGGCACGAGCTTGCAGATCTTGTCGACCTGACCATAGGGCATCTCGAGCACGCGGCCGACGTCGCGCAGTGCGGCACGCGCCTGCAGCGAGCCGAAGGTGATGATCTGCGCCACCTGCTCGCGGCCGTATTTCTGCTGCACGTAGCGGATCACCTCTTCACGGCGATCCTGGCAGAAGTCGATGTCGAAGTCGGGCATCGAGACGCGTTCCGGGTTGAGGAAGCGCTCGAAAAGCAGCGAGAAACGCAAGGGATCGACGTCGGTGATGGTGAGCGCGTAGGCGACGAGCGAACCTGCACCCGAGCCGCGGCCCGGCCCGACGGGAATATTGTGCTGCTTGGCCCATTTGATGAAGTCGGCAACGATCAGGAAGTAGCCGGGAAACTTCATGCGTTCGATGACGCTGAGTTCGAAATCCAGCCGCTCGCGATAATCCTGCTCCGTATAGCCCGGCGACAGGCCGAGCAGCGCCATGCGGCTCTCGAGACCCTCCACCGACTGGCGGCGCAGCTCTGCCGATTCCGCGCGTTCCGCCTCTTCCGGATCGTCCGTCGCGCCCGTGAAGCGCGGCAGGATGGGCCCGCGCGTTTTCAGCACGAAGGAGCAGCGCTTGGCGATCTCGACCGTGTTCTCCAGCGCCTCCGGCAGGTCGGCAAAGAGCTTTGCCATGTCCTTGCGGCTCTTGAGATAGTGATCCGGCGAGAGGCGGAAGCGGTTGTCGTCCGACACCATCGCATTGTGCGCCACCGCCATCAGCGCGTCATGCGCATCGTAATCGTCCGGCGACGGGAAGAACGGCTCGTTGGTCGCAACCAGAGGCACGTCTTGCGCATAGGCAAGTTCCACCATGCGCCGTTCATGTTGCTTGTCGTAACGCCCATGGCGCTGCAGCTCGATATAAAGTCGATCGCCGAACACCGTCTTCAGCGCATCGAGCCGCGCTTTTGCGACAGCGGGCTGCCCGGCAAGATAGGCCATGTCGATGGGACCGCCGCGCGCGCCTGTCAGCGCGATCAGCCCGTCCGCGCCGCCCTCCGCCAGCCAGCTATAGGCGATACGAACTGTCTGCCCGCTTTCGCCGCCGAGATAGGCGCGGCTGACGAGTTCGACGAGCCGTGCATAACCGGCGTCGCTGGCTGCAAGAACGACGATCGACGGCAGTTTCTGAAGCTGCGCCTGTCCGCTGCGCCTTTCCCCCTCGCCCTCGTCTTCCATGTCGATCGACAGCTGGCAGCCGATCAAGGGCTGGATGCCGTCGCCGACGGCTTTTTGCGAGAATTCGAGCGCCGCGAACAGATTGTTCGTGTCGGTTATGGCGATCGCCGGCTGCTGGTCGGATACGGCCTTGCCGATGATCTTCTTGATCGGCAAGGCGCCTTCGAGCAGCGAGAAGGCCGAATGCACGCGCAGGTGCACGAATTCGGGCGTCTCGGCGATCTTCTCGCCAACCGTTGCTTCCGCCGCTTCCGCCATGTCAAACGTCCTTCCGATCAGAAGAAAGACCTTAAGCGGATTCGGACCCGTCTCGTCCAGACGGTTCTTGGCTTTGCACCCGCTTTCCACCGGACGAGTCCGCGCGGAAAGCGCAAATGATCAATGGAGAGAGTTGGACCGTCAGATTCCAAAGAGGAGGACGGAGAAGCTGGCGACGAACAGGGCGATGGAGGTGAATGCTGCAAAGTCACGAAGAAAATCGGTCATTGTGGCTCCCTTTCCTTTTATGTTTTTATTTTGTTCTATTTCTGTTCTCATGTCAACAGCTTTCCACAGCCCCTCTGGACCGGCGCCGCCGCGCGCAATAAGGTCGCCTCGGCCCCATGGAGGAAATAAGATGAAGTCGATTGCCGCCGCCCTCGTGTTTTCGATTGTTCTGCCTGCCGCAACGATGGCCGCCGACTTTCCGGCAGACCGCATCGTCGCCATGGCGAGCGGCGACTGGAACAAGGACGGCACGGCGGACCTGGCTGTGATCGCGACGCCGGGCGATGACAGCGGTGACGACAACGGTCTTTACATCTATCTCGCGGAGCCCAACGAGAACCGACTGACGCTTGCCCTGTCGCTGCCGAACAGCGTCTGGGGCGACCTCACCATGTCCGGTCGCGAACCGGAGCTTGCCGCGCTCGCCAACGGCTCCCTCACCCTCACGACCAAGAACGACTCGGTCGGGCGCGACCGCTGGCGCCAGTCGCTGACCATCGCCTACCGCAATTTCGATTTCATCGTCGCCGGCTACACCTATTCGAGCTACGATACGCTCGACCCCAATGCCAGCGCCGAATGCGACCTCAACGTACTGACCGGCAAGGGCAAGACCAGCGGTGGTCCGGTTTCCGGCCAAGCACAGTTCGCGCTGCTCAAGGACTGGAAGGACGAGACCGCCCGCTCTATCTGCGGGCTGGACAACTGACGGCAGGCATCCGCCCCCAGGGCAGCGACATGGAAGGACAATTGCGATGACCGACGAGATCAGCTTTGAAATGTCCCTGTTCGTCGAGCACGGACGCGAACAGGAGGCAGCGGATTTCTACAGTGCCGCCTTCGGCGCGACCGTGGTCGAGCCCTACAGCCTCGACGGTGTGCTGATGGGCTTTGCCATGCGCTTCGGCGCGATGCCGGTTGCGGTCGCGGGATCCAACCCGCGGCGTGAAGAGAACCCGTCCTATGGCGGGCCGTTCTTCCCCAAGGCGGCCGGATCCGTCAGCGCGGTTTTCACGCTGACCGTCGACGACATCGAGGGCACGATGCAACGGGCGATCGAAGCCGGCGCCGTGACGCGGGATGTGGTGCAGGTGGATGTGCTGGGCCGCCGCGTAGCATCGGTCTTCGATCCGTTCGGGCACATCTGGGCGCTTGTCGAGCGCAGGGCCGAAACGGTCACGCTCGCGGCGTGATATCGAACAGCAGGTCGTTTAAACCAGTTCCTTGACGAGCCCGTCCTCGATCGTCACCCGGCGATCCATCAGGCCGGCGAGCTCGTGGTTGTGCGTGGCGATCATCGCGGCGAGGCCGGACTGGCGGGCGAGCGCTTCCAGCGCCTCGAAGACGTAGCCCGCAGTTTCCGGATCGAGATTGCCGGTCGGCTCGTCGGCCAGAAGCAGGAGCGGCGCATTGGCGACCGCGCGCGCGATGGCGACACGCTGCTGCTCGCCGCCGGAGAGTTCCGACGGACGATGATCGGCGCGGTGGCCGATGCGCATGTAATCGAGCAGCTGGGCGGCGCGCTCACGCGCCTCGGCCTTGGAAAGGCCGCCGATCAACTGCGGCATCATGATGTTTTCAAGCGCGGTGAATTCCGGCAGCAGATGGTGGAACTGGTAGACGAAGCCGATCTCGCTGCGACGGATCGCCGTGCGCTGGTCGTCCGAAAGCTCTGCGCAGGAATGGCCGTTGACGAGGACTTCGCCCGCATCGGGCTTTTCGAGCAGGCCGGCGACATGCAGCAGCGTCGACTTGCCGGTGCCCGATGGGGCGACGAGTGCTACGGTCTCACCGCTTCTAAGCGTGAAATCGGCTCCCTTGAGGATCGACAGCACCGTCTCGCCCTGGCCGTAGTGCCGTTCGATGCCCTTGAGTTCCAAAGCGACGCGCGCAGCCATGCGTGTATTCCTATTCGTACCTGAGGGCCTGAACCGGATCGAGCTTTGAGGCACGCCAGGCGGGGAAGATCGTCGCGAGGAAGGAGAGCGCCAGCGCCATGACGATGACGGTGACCGTCTCGCCGGCATTCATGTCGGCCGGAAGCTGGCTGAGGAAATAGAGTTCCGGGTTGAACAGCGTGGTGCCTGATATCCAGGAGAAGAACTGGCGGATCGATTCGACGTTTAGGCAGACGATGACGCCGAGCAGCACGCCGGCGAAGGTGCCGACCGTGCCGATGGCCGCACCTGTCATGAAGAAGATGCGCATGATCGCGCCCGACGTGGCGCCCATGGTGCGCAGGATCGCGATGTCGCTGCCCTTGTCCTTCACCAGCATGATCAGGCCGGAAATGATGTTGAGCGCGGCGACGAGCACGATCAGCGTCAGGATCATGAACATGACGTTGCGCTCGACCTGCAGGGCCGAGAAGAAGGTCTGGTTGCGCTGGCGCCAGTCGGTGATGAAGATCTGCCGCTCTGCCGCCGCCTCGATGGGCTGGCGCAGGCTGTCGATCTGGTCGGGATTGGAGACGAACAACTCGATCGACTGCACGACGCCTTCGGAATTGAAGTAGAGCTGCGCCTCGTCCAACGGCATGTAGATGATCGAGGCGTCATATTCCGACATGCCGATCTCGAAGACGGCCGAGACCGTATAGGTCTTCACCCGCGGATTGACCCCAAGCGGCGTCACGTCCCCTTCCGGTGCCACGAGCGTGATCTGGCCGCCGGCGCTGAGGCCCAGTTGCTCGGCCATGCGCGCGCCGATGGCAACACCGCCGCCGGAGGCAAAGCCGACGAGGTCGCCTTCCTTGATATGGTCGGAGACGGATTTCATCTTGGCGAGGTCATCGGCGCGGATGCCGCGCACCAAAGCGCCCGTGCCGCCGCCGGCCGTGCCCTGCGCCAGGGTCTGGCCTTCGACCAGTGGGATGGCCATGGTAACGCCGGGAACGGCGGCAAGACGCTCCGCGAGCTTGGCGTAATCATTCAGCGGGCTGTCGATCGGCTGAATGATCATATGCCCGTTGATGCCGAGGATGCGCGAGATCAGCTCGGTGCGGAAACCGTTCATCACTGCCATGACGATGATGAGCGTCGCAACGCCCAGCATGATGCCGATGAAGGAGAAGCCGGCGATGACCGAGATGAAGGCTTCCTTGCGCCGGGAGCGCAGATAGCGCCAGGCGACCATCCGCTCGAAAGCGGAGAACGGGCGGCTCTTCTTGAAGGCCTGGGCCTCTGTCGCCCCGCTCGCTGCGTCAGCCATGCTGTCTCCCTGTTTTCCCGGCTCAAGCCGACATCAGTTGCCGGACGTCAGGCGGTTGATCGCCGCCTCGATGGTCAGCGTCTCGCGCTCACCGGTCTTGCGATCCTTGATCTCGACTTCGCCATTGGCAACGCCGCGCGGGCCCGCGATGACCTGCACCGGCGCGCCGATGAGATCGGCGGTCGCGAACTTCGCGCCGGCACGTTCGTCCTTGTCGTCATAGAGCGCGTCGATGCCGGCATTCAGGAGCGCGGCATAGATCGTCTCGCAGGCGGCGTCGCAGGCGGCATCGCCCGACTTCATGTTGATGACGATGGCCTCGAAGGGCGCGACGGCCTTCGGCCAGATGATGCCGTTCTCGTCATGCGAAGCTTCGATGATGGCGGGCACGAGGCGCGTCGGGCCGATGCCGTAGGAGCCCATATGCACGGTATGCTCCTTGCCGTCCGGACCCTGTACCTTGGCGCCCATGGCTTCGGAATATTTGGTGCCGAAATAGAAGATATGGCCGACTTCGATGCCGCGGGCCGACAGGCGTTCGCCTTCCGGGATCGCCTCGAACGCGGGCGCGTCGTGCATTTCCGACGTGGCGGCGTAGCGCGAGGTCCACTTGTCGAAAATGCTCTTCAGACCGGCAACGTCGTCGAAATTCGTGTCCAGGCCGGGGATGTCGAAGTTCAGGAAGTCCTTGTGGCAGAAGACCTCCGACTCGCCGGTATCGGCGAGAATGATGAATTCGTGGCTGAGATCGCCGCCGATCGGGCCGGTATCGGCGCGCATCGGAATGGCGCGCAGGCCCATACGCGAGAAGGTGCGCAGATAGGCCGCGAACATGCGGTTATAGGCATGCACGGCGCCTTCGCGGTTCAGGTCGAAGGAATAGGCGTCCTTCATCAGGAATTCGCGCGAGCGCATGGTGCCGAAGCGCGGCCGGATCTCGTCACGGAACTTCAGCTGGATGTGGTAAAGGTTGAGCGGCAGGTCCTTGTAGGATTTGACGAACGAGCGGAAGACGTCCGTGATCATTTCCTCGTTGGTCGGACCGTAGAGCATCGGACGCTCCTGGCGGTCCTTGATGCGCAGCATTTCTTTGCCGTAGGCGTCGTAGCGGCCGCTCTCCTGCCAGAGTTCGGCCGATTGCAGCGTCGGCATCAGAAGCTCGACGGCGCCGGAGCGGTTCTGCTCTTCGCGAATGATGGCGTTCACCTTGTCCAGAACGCGCTTGCCCAGCGGCAGCCAGGTATAGATACCCTGGGACTGCTGCTTGATCATGCCAGCCCGCAGCATGAGGCGGTGCGAGACGATCTCGGCTTCCTTGGGGTTTTCCTTGAGGATGGGAAGGAAGAAGCGGGAAAGGCGCATATCGGTTTCCGGTGTGACTGATCCGCCCTATTTCGGGAATCGGGCAAAATGACGTTGATTTTGATGCGTTCATAAACGCTTCGCTGGCGGAAAGAAACCCGGCAAGCCACGCCCGCCGGGCAACGCGAAGCGCTGTCCACCGCTCTTGGCGGATTTGTCGAATGTGGCAGAAAAATGAGGCCGCCTATAACAGAAATTGCGCATCTATTGTCAATCGAAAAATTTTATTCCACTGTAGCAAAAATGCAAAAAAAGCGGATGACAACGCCTAACGTTTGGGCTAGTTTCAGGCCACAAAACAGGCAGGAAGTGCAAATTCCAGCCATTTTCGCGGTCAAGTCTTGGGAGGATCAGATCTTAGGCGCGCGTAGACGCTGCCACCGCACAACGGATAAAGATCACGCGATACCTGCAAAACAAGGCTTTCAGCCTTGTTTTTTTTTGCCTTTTGCCGCGCTTCCCTGCTTTGCCGAGCACGTTACGATTAATTCAGAACGACGCAAATCCGCTGTGCAAGCCCCCTGCGACACTGCGCCTCACGTTACGCAAGCCTCCCTCAACGGAAACATGCCGATTTCAGGTTGCCGGACAGGCCAAAGCGGATTGTTGAACAAGCTTTTCGACGCAGCGCAAACGGAAGACTTTTCCGTAAAAGGCCGGGCAAGCGAAACCCCTTACCCATGCGCCGATTAAGGTCGTTAATCTTTGTGGCCGCGACTATTCGTAGTTCGGGTAGAACTGCGGCAACGAATCCAGTCCATAGCCAAGGCGTACGGACAGCACGTACCAGGCGCTATAGATCACGGCGGAGACGAGCGTGGTGATCAGCACGATACGGCCGCCGCGGAAGCGGGCGGGCGCGCTTTCCACCGAGCCGGGCACCACGTCATTCGCCTCGGCCTGCGTCCTCAAGCCGAATGGCAGGACGGCGAAGAGCGTCAGCCACCAGACGATGAAGTAGACGGCGAAAATGGAAAACAGCTGCATGGATAAGCCCTCGTGCGACAGCGGTTCTTTTACGCCGCTTGGCTGCGAAGTTCAAACGGCTGGACGGCGGCGTGCTGTCACACCTCTTCATCTCCGGCGCGCATGGATGATGAAGGAGGCATCGGCTGTGCTATGCGCCGGTAGCGAAATTGCCGTCACAGAGTT
>NZ_JBLZPH010000001.1:15597-17783 GCF_049199205.1 Shinella sp. M31
CCGGCTTCTTGCCCCAGATCTCGTTTGCCGTGGAGCGCACGGCGCGGCGCACGGCCTCGCGCACCATTTCAAGATCCTTGCGGCGGGCGCGCGGAATGCTCTCGACGGCGCCGAGCACGGCGTCATAGAGCGTGTCGCCCATATCCTCGCCCTCGTCGTCGAACTGCGGCAGGCCGAAGGGCTCGACTTCCGGGTCACCCTGGAAGTCGTAACGGCTGTCGAGCAGGATGCTGACGGCGACATGACCGACGAAGGCGAGTTTACGGCGGTCGCCGATGCCCATTTCGTCATAGTCACCGATGAGGTTGCCATCCTTGAAGATACGGCCGAAGGGCGCATGATCCACCACTTCCGGCTCGCCCGGTGCGAGCTTCAGCACATCGCCGTTGCGCACGCGCGGCACCTCGCCGATGCCGGACTGTTCGGCCAGCTCGGCATGGGCCACCAGATGCGCGGCCTCGCCATGAACGGGAACGACCATCTTCGGGCGTGTCCAAGTATACATCTGCTGCAGCTCATTGCGGCGCGGGTGGCCGGAGACATGCACCAGCGCCTCGGCATCGGTGATGATGTTGATGCCCTGCTCGATCAGACCGTTCTTGATATCGTTGATCGCCTTCTCGTTGCCGGGAATGGCGCGCGAGGAGAAGATAATGGTGTCGCCATCCGTGAAGGCGACGTTGCGCATCTCGTCGCGGGCGATCTTGGCAAGCGCCGCGCGCGGCTCGCCCTGGCTGCCCGTCAGGATGACGACGACCTTGTCGCGCGGAATATAGCCGAACTCGTCTTCCTCGATGAACGGCTTCAAACCTTCCATCAGGCCGATATCGCGCGCGACATTCGTCACGCGCTTCATGGAGCTGCCGAGCAGCAGCACTTCACGACCCGCGGCTTCGGCGGCCTGCGCGATGGAGCGGATGCGGCCGACATTCGACGAGAAAGTGGTGATGCCCACCCTGCCCTCGGCGGCCTCGATGATCTTCGTCAGGCTCTCCGACACTTCACGCTCGGAGGGCGAGACGCCATCGCGCACCGCATTGGTGCTGTCGCAGATCAGCGCCAGCACGCCCTCGTCGCCGAGCTTGCGGAAGCGCGTCTCGTCGGTCAGCGGGCCGAGCGATGGATCAAGGTCAATCTTCCAGTCGCCGGTATGAATGACGGTGCCGAGCGGCGTCTTGATTGCCAGCGACATCGGCTCAGGAATAGAGTGGTTGACGCCGATCGCCTCGATCTCGAAGGGACCGACATTGATGCGGTCGCCCTGCTTGAAGATCGTCACCGGAATATCGACACGGCTCTTCTCATAGTCGCGCTTGGCTTCCAGCATGCCGGCCGTGAACGGCGAGGCATAGACCGGCACGTTGAGGCCGGGCCAGAGGTCGTTCAGCGCGCCATAGTGATCCTCGTGCGCGTGGGTGATGATGATGCCCTTGAGGTTCTTGCGCTGTTCCGCGAGGAAGCGGATGTCGGGCAGCACCAGATCGACGCCGGGCAAATCCGGTCCGGGGAAGGTGACGCCGCAATCGACCATGATCCACTGGCGATTGGTTTTCGGGCCGTAACCGTAGAGCGCCAGGTTCATGCCGATTTCGCCGACGCCGCCAAGCGGCAGGAACACCAGTTCGTCTTCTTTTGCCATCGCGTTCAAAAAATCCTATCCAAAAAATACGTCGCCGGCCGCGATCAGTCGCGTGCCGCCGTCATCCGTCTCCAGCTTGAGGAGACCTGTATCATCAATTCCGGCGAAGCGCCCGGAAATAGAACGGTCGGGAAGATTGACCGTGATGTTTTCCCCGATGCCGCCGGCCACCTGTTTCCAGCGTTCCATGACGGCGGCAATGCCGCGTCCGCGGTTCCACAGCGACAGCGTTTCGGCCATCGACTGGAAGAGATAGGCGAAAAGCTCGTCGGGGGAAGCCGAAACGCCGAAATCGCGCAACGTCGCCACGGGATAGAGGCCGGCATCCGGCGCCACGGAAACATTGATGCCGATGCCGATGACGAGGCCGTGCCGGCCATCGGGCAGCGTCTCACCCTCGATCAGGATGCCGCAGATCTTGCGGCACTCGATGAGGATATCATTCGGCCACTTGACCAGCACGTCCGGCGCATTGAGCGGCATGACGCGGCTGACGGCGTCCTGCACGGCCACCGCAACAGCCAACGGCAGGGAGCCGAGCCGCTCC
>NZ_JBLZPH010000001.1:18115-61026 GCF_049199205.1 Shinella sp. M31
GCTCATCGAACCACATCACCTTGACGACGCGGAGGTAATAGTAGGCCCCGACGACCGAGGAGAGCACGCCGATAATCGCCAGCGCATAAAGCTGCGCCTCGATGGCCGCCATGAAGACGAAGTACTTGGCGAAGAAGCCTGCCATCGGCGGGATGCCGGCGAGCGAGAACATCAGGATCGTCAGCACGGTCGCCATGAAGGGGTTGGTCGAGGAGAGGCCGGCGAGATCGTTGATCTCTTCGACATTCTCGCCGTCCTTGCGGCGCATCGCGAGAATGATCGCGAAGGTGCCGAGCGTCATGACCATGTAGATCAGCATATAGAGCGCGACGCCGCGCACGCCGGCCATGGAGCCGGAGGCGAGGCCGACGAGCGCATAGCCCATATGGCCGATCGAGGAATAGGCCATCAGGCGCTTGATGTTCTTCTGGCCGATGGCCGCGAAGGAACCGAGCAGCATGGACGCGATCGAGATGAAGACGATGACCTGCTGCCAGTCGGCGACGACGGGCTGGAAGGCCTCGATGACGATGCGCACCAGCATGGCCATGGCGGCGACCTTCGGGGCCGCGGCAAAGAAGGCGGTGACCGGGGTCGGCGCACCTTCATAAACGTCCGGCGTCCACATGTGGAACGGCACGGCCGAGATTTTGAAGGCAAGGCCGGCAAGGATGAACACCAGGCCGAAGACGAGGCCGAGCGAACGGCCCTCGGCGGTCAGCGCGGCCGCGATGTCCTGGAAGCCGATATGGCCGGTGAAGCCGTAGACCAGCGACATGCCGTAGAGCAGCATGCCCGAGGAGAGCGCGCCGAGCACGAAATACTTCAAGCCCGCTTCCGTCGAGCGCAGGCTGTCGCGATTGATCGCGGCGACCACGTAGAGGGCGAGCGACTGGAGTTCCAGCGCGAGGTAGAGCGACAGCAGGCTGTTGGCCGAGATCATCAGCAGCATGCCGAGCGTCGAGAGCACGATCAGCACCGGGAACTCGAAGCGGTCGAGCTGCTGGGAACGGGCGTGGCCGACGGTCATCACCATGGCGGTGATGGAGCCGATCAGCGCCAGAACCTTCATGAATTTGGCGAAGGCATCCGACACGAAGGCGCCGCCATAGGCCTGGCCTTCGCCGGTCGCGAGCACCAGCCAGAGGCCGGCGATGATGAGGACGGCGACGGCAAGGCCGATCACGGTGGTGCCCGAGCGCTCGCCCGAGAACACACCGATCATCAGCAGGACCAGGGCGCCGACGGCGAGAATGATCTCGGGCGTCGAGAGCTGAAGGCTGGCAAGGAGAGTATCAGCGGTCATGTCTTGGTCCCGTCCTCAGTTCGCCGTGAGCGCAACGGATTGCGCCGCTTGCAGAGCCGCGGAGTATTGATTGAGAAGCGCGTCGACCGAAGCCGCCGTCACATCGAAGACCGGTGCCGGATAGACACCGAAGAAGATCGTCAGGATCACCAGCGGGTAGAGAAGCGCCTTCTCACGGCCCGACAGGTCGAGCAGCGACTTCAGGCTTTCCTTCTCCAGCGCACCGAAGATCACGCGGCGGTAGAGCCACAGCGCGTAGGAGGCCGAGAGGATGACGCCCGTCGTGGCGAAGAACGCGACCCAGGTGTTGGCGCGGAAGGCGCCGACCAGCGTCATGATTTCGCCGACGAAGCCGGACGTGCCGGGAAGGCCGACATTCGCCATGGTGAAGATCATGAAGGCGACGGCGTATTTCGGCATGTTGTTGACGAGGCCGCCATAGGCGGAGATCTCGCGGGTGTGCAGCCGGTCATAGACGACGCCGACGCAGAGGAAGAGCGCGCCGGAGACGATGCCGTGCGACAGCATCTGGAAGATGGCGCCTTGCAGGCCCTGCATGTTGGCCGCGAAGATGCCCATGGTGACGTAGCCCATATGGGCGACCGACGAATAGGCGATCAGCTTCTTGATGTCGTCCTGCATCAGCGCCACCAGCGAGGTGTAGATGATGGCGATGACCGACAGCGTGAAGACGAAGGGCGCGAAATAGTCGGATGCCAGCGGGAACATGGCGAGCGAAAAACGGATGAAACCGTAGCCGCCAAGCTTCAAGAGCACGCCGGCCAGGATGACCGAGCCTGCCGTCGGCGCCTGAACGTGCGCGTCGGGAAGCCAGGTGTGGACCGGCCACATCGGCATCTTCACCGCGAAGGACGCGAAGAAGGCGAGCCACAGCCAGGTCTGCATATGCGCCGGGAAGTTATAGGCGAGCAGTTCCGTGATGTCGGTCGTGCCGGCCTGCCAGTACATCGCCATGATGGCGAGCAGCATCAGCACCGAGCCGAGCAGCGTGTAGAGGAAGAACTTGTAGGATGCGTAGACGCGATCCTTGCCGCCCCACACGCCGATGATGATGAACATCGGAATGAGGCCCGCTTCGAAGAAGACGTAGAAGAGAACGATATCGAGCGAGACGAAGACGCCGACCATGAACACTTCCAGAAGCAGGAAGGCGATCATGTATTCCTTCAGGCGCTTCTCGACCGAATGCCAGCTTGCGAGCACGCAGAACGGCATCAGGAAGGTCGAGAGGATGACGAACAGCATGGAAATGCCGTCGACGCCGAGATGGTAGGAAATGCCGGTGCCGAGCCATTCATGCTTTTCCGTCATCTGGAAACCGGGGTTCGAATAGTCGAAGCCGATCCAGATGAAGAGCGAAAGCAGGAAGGTGACGATCGTCGTCAGCATCGCGACGTTCAGGATGTTGCGGCGGCCGTACGGGCTGTCTTCCCGCGTCAAGAGCAGGAGCGCCACGCCGACGAGCGGCAGGAAGGTGACCGCTGAAAGAATGGGCCAATCGGTCATCAGAGGGAGCTCCCGAGCATCATCCAGGTAACGAGTGCTGCAATACCCAGCAGCATCGCGAATGCGTAGTGATAGAGGTAACCGGTCTGCAGGCGCACGACGCGGTCGGTGACGTCGACGACGCGGGCGGCAATGCCGTTCGGGCCGAGACCGTCGATGACGGCGCCGTCACCCTTCTTCCACAGCGTCCGGCCGAGCCACATGGCGGGGCGCACGAAGAGGAAGTCGTAGAGTTCGTCGAAGTACCACTTGTTGAGCAGGAACTGGTAGAGACCACGATGCTGCTCGGCGAGGTATTTCGGGGTTTCCGGCGAACGGATGTACATATACCAGGCGGTGACGAAGCCGACTGCCATGGCGGCGAACGGGCTCCACTTCACCCAGAGCGGGACGTGATGATACTCGTTGACCAGTTCGTTTTCCGGCAGCGTGAAGAGAGCGCCCTGCCAGAATTCGGCATAGTGGTGGCCGTAGAAATATTCCACGAAGACCACGCCCGCGGCAACCGCGCCGGCAGCCAGCAAGTAGAGCGGGATCAGCATGACGGCAGGCGATTCATGCACATGGTGCATGACGTCTGCGGAAGCGCGCGGCTTGCCGAAGAAGGTCATGAAGGCCAGGCGCCAGGAGTAGAAGCTCGTGAAGAGCGCGGCAATGACCAAGAGCGTGAAGGCGAAGCCGGCAAGCGGGCTGTGCGAGGCGAAGGCCGATTCGATGATCGCATCCTTCGAGAAGAAACCGGCAAAGCCGATGACGGTGCCCGGAATGCCGACACCGGTGAGCGCGAGCGTGCCGATCGTCATCATCCAGAAGGTCACGGGAATGTGCTTACGCAGGCCGCCCATGTAGCGCATGTCCTGCTCGCCATCGACGGCGTGGATAACCGAACCGGCGCCCAGGAACAGCAGGGCCTTGAAGAAGGCGTGCGTGAAGAGGTGGAAGATCGCCGCACCATAGGCGCCGATGCCGAGCGCCACGAACATATAGCCGAGCTGCGAGCAGGTCGAATAGGCGATGACGCGCTTGATGTCGTTCTGCACGAGACCGACCGTCGCCGCGAAGAAGGCGGTGATCGCGCCGACCAGCGTCACGACCATGAGCGCGGTGTGCGACAGTTCGAACAGCGGCGACATGCGGGCGACGAGGAAGACGCCGGCGGTGACCATGGTGGCGGCATGGATGAGGGCCGAAACCGGGGTCGGGCCTTCCATGGCGTCCGGCAGCCAGGTGTGCAGCAGGAACTGCGCCGACTTGCCCATCGCGCCCATGAAGAGCAGCAGGCAGGTGGCGGTGAGCGCCTGCGACTTGTCGAGCGTCATGCCGAAGAGGTTGATGACGGGCTCGGCGGCGTCCGCAGCACCTTCAGCCGGCAGGTAGGTGGCGGCGGTCGCGAAGATCGTCTCGAAGTTGATCGAGCCGAACAGCACGAAGACCGAGAAGATGCCGAGCGCGAAGCCGAAGTCGCCGACGCGGTTGACGATGAAAGCTTTCATGGCGGCCGCACAGGCCGAGGGCTTCTTGTACCAGAAGCCGATCAGCAGGTAGGACGCCAGGCCCACGCCTTCCCAGCCGAAGAACATCTGCAGCAGATTGTCCGACGTCACCAGCATGAGCATGGCGAAGGTGAAGAGCGACAGGTACGCGAAGAAGCGCGGCCGATGCGGATCGTGGTGCATGTAGCCGATCGAATAGACATGCACGAGCGTCGAGACCGAATTGACGACGACGAGCATGACGGCCGTCAGCGTATCGACGCGGAACGCCCATTCGACGTCGAAGCCGCCGGACTGGATCCAGCGCAGAATGCTGACCTTGACCATCTCCGTTTCGCCCATGGCGACGTCGAAGAAGACGATCCAGGAGAGCACGGCCGCGATGATCATGAAGCCGGACGTGACATATTCGGACGCCTTGGCGCCGATCGTGTTGCCGCCGATGCCGGCGATCAGGAAGCCGGTGAGCGGGAGGAAGACGATTGCCTTGATGATGGTATCCATGACCCGATCAGCCCTTCATCATATTGACGTCTTCGACGGCGATCGAACCGCGGTTGCGGTAGAAGACGACGAGAATTGCAAGACCGATGGCCGCTTCCGCAGCCGCGACGGTCAGAATGAACAGCGCGAAGACCTGGCCGACGATGTCGTTCAGGAAGTGCGAGAACGCCACCATGTTGATGTTGACCGACAGCAGGATGAGTTCGATCGACATCAGGATGACGATGACATTCTTCCGGTTCAGGAAGATGCCGAAGACGCCGAGCGTGAAGAGGATGGCGCTGACGGTGAGATAGTGGGAAATACCGATTTCCATTTTTCTTTATCCTTGGTCCCGCGCTGCCTCAGATGCCCTGACCGGGCTTCACCTTGACCACCTCGACGGCGGTTTCCGGCGTGCGGGCAACCTGCTGCGAGATGTTCTGGCGCTTGATGTTCGGCTTATGGCGCAGCGTCAGCACGATCGCGCCGATCATGGCGACGAGCAGCACGAGGCCGGCAATCTGGAAGAAGTAGACGTAGTTCGTGTAGAGCACGTCGCCGAGGGCGGCGGTGTTCTGGCGCTCGGCGACCGGCGGGATCGGCATCGAAACGCTGCTGGCAATCTCCGGCGAGAGCGTCGAGCCGCCAACGACGACGACCAGCTCGATCGCCAGGATGATACCGATCAGCGCGCCGACCGGCGCATATTCAAGCGCTCCCGCCCTCAATTCGGCGAAATCGATGTCGAGCATCATGACGACGAAGAGGAAGAGAACCGCAACCGCGCCGACGTAGACGACCAGCAGGATCATCGCCAGGAACTCGGCGCCCGTCAGGAGGAACAGGCCCGCCGAATTGAAGAAGGTGAGAATCAGGAACAGCACGGAGTAAACCGGGTTCCTCGACGCGATCACCATGAAGGCGGACGCCACCGCCACGAAGGCGAAGATATAGAAGAATAGAGCCTGCAGACCCATTTTGGTGCCTTTTCGTCTTCCCCGGAGAAGGTCCCCCTCCCCGTCGAAGCCTGACGAACGCACTCGTCAGGCACTTGAAGTTCAGTATGCCCTCCGCCGATCAGCGGTAGGGCGAATCCATAGCGATGTTGCGGGCGATTTCCCGCTCCCAGCGATCGCCGTTCTCGAGGAGCTTCTGCTTGTCGTAGTAGAGCTCTTCGCGCGTCTCGGTCGAGAACTCGAAGTTCGGACCTTCGACGATGGCGTCGACCGGGCAGGCTTCCTGGCAGAAGCCGCAATAGATGCACTTCACCATGTCGATATCGTAACGCACCGTGCGGCGCGTGCCGTCGTTGCGGCGGGGACCCGCCTCGATGGTGATGGCCTGGGCAGGACAGATCGCTTCGCAGAGCTTGCAAGCGATGCAGCGCTCTTCACCGTTCGGGTAACGGCGCAGCGCATGCTCGCCGCGGAAGCGCGGAGAGACCGGACCCTTTTCGAAGGGATAGTTCACCGTCGCCTTCGGGCGGAAGAAGTAGCGCATCGAAAGGAAGAAGGCGCCGACGAATTCCTTGAGGAACAGCGAGTTTACGGCTTGCGAGAGACTAGCCATTTCAAGCTCCAATGCTGCTGAGGCGGGGCGCGATCGTCATGCGGTCCCCATGAGCTTCAGCACGAATGCGGTAATGACGACCATGGCGAGCGAAATCGGAAGGAAGACCTTCCAGCCGAGACGCATGAGCTGGTCGTAGCGGTAGCGCGGCACGAAGGCCTTCACCATCGCGAACATGAAGAAGACGAAGAGGCCCTTGATGACGAACCACACGATGCCCGGGACCCAGTTGAGGAACCAGACGTCGATCGGAGGCAGCCAGCCGCCGAGGAAGAGGATCGTCGTCAGCGCGCACATCAGGCAGATGGCGGCATATTCGCCGAGCATGAACATCATGTACGGGGTCGAGCCATATTCGACCATGAAGCCGGCGACGAGTTCGGATTCGGCTTCCGGAAGGTCGAAGGGCGGGCGGTTCGTTTCGGCCAGCGCCGAAATGAAGAACACGACGAACATCGGGAACAGCGACAGCCAGTGCCAGTCGAGGAACGACGCCGGCAGGCCAAGGCGCGTGCCGAGGCCGTCATGTTGCGCATAGACGATGTCGGACAGGTTCAGCGAACCGACGCAGAGCAGGACGGTGACGATGACGAAACCGATCGACACTTCGTAGGAAACCATCTGTGCAGCCGAACGCAGCGCGCCGAGGAACGGGTACTTCGAGTTCGAAGCCCAGCCGCCCATGATGATGCCGTACACTTCAAGCGAGGAGATCGCGAAGATGTAGAGGATGCCGACATTGATGTTGGCAATCATCCAGCCGTCGTTAACGGGCACGACCGCCCAGGTGGCGAGCGCGAGCGTTACGGAGACGAGCGGGGCCAGAAGGAAGATCACCTTGTTGGCCGTCGCCGGAATGACCGGCTCCTTGAAGACGAACTTCAAGAGGTCGGCGAAGGACTGCAGCAGTCCGAAGGGACCGACGACGTTCGGGCCGCGGCGCAGCTGTACGGCCGCCCAGATCTTGCGGTCGGCAAGCAGAATGAAGGCGATGGACACCAGGAGCAGAACCAGCAGCAGAAGCGACTGGCCGATCATGATGGCCGCAGGCCAAACGTAGGTCGAAATGAAAGCGTCCATACCGTCTATTCCTTCGCGCTCATTCCGCCGCGGCTTTGAAATTGTTGCGGGCAAGCGCCGAGCATTCGGCCATGACCGCGGAGGCGCGCGCTATCGGGTTCGTCAAATAGAAGTCTTTGATCGGAGACGCAAACCCGGAATTCGCCATCGTCCCGCCTTTTTTCGCAAGGGCGGAGAGATCGGCGCTATCGCCGGCCGCGATCTCGTCGATCCGGGCGAAATGCGGGTGTGCGGCATAGAGTTTTGCGCGCAGCTGGAGAAGCGAATCAAACGGTAGCTTGCTTCCGAGCACGTCGGAAAGCGCGCGCAGGATCGCCCAGTCCTCGCGGGCGTCGCCCGGCGCGAAGCCGGCGCGGTTGCCCATTTGCACGCGACCTTCGGTGTTGACCCAGGTGCCCGACTTCTCGGTATAGGTCGCACCCGGCAGGATGACGTCAGCGACATGCGCGGCGTTGTCGCCATGCGAGCCGATATAGACCGTGAAGGCGGTCTTCCTGGCGAAATCCATTTCGTCGGCGCCGAGCAGGAAGAGCACGTCGGTGCCCGAAAGCATATCGGCTGCATTCTTGCCGCCTTCGCCCGGCACGAAGCCGAGGTCGAGACCACCGACGCGCGAGGCTGCGGTGTGCAGAACAGCAAGACCGTTCCAGTCCGCCTTCACCGCACCGACCTGTTCGGCCAGCGCGGAAACGGCCGAGAGAACGGCCAGGCCGTCGGCACGCGACAGCGCGCCCTGGCCGACGATGATCATTGGGCGCTCGGCCTTTCGGAGCGTCTCGACAAAGGAAATCGAGCCATTGGCGAGGCCGGACAGCGTGTCCGTGCCGGCGCCCAGATATTCGTAGCCGTAGCGCAGCTCGGCCTGTTCGCCGATCACGCCGATCGGGAAGTTGTCCATGCGCCAGCGCTTGCGGATGCGGGCGTTGAGCACGGCGGCTTCGAGGCGCGGATTGGCGCCGACGATGAGCAGCGCATCGGCCTGCTCGATGCCCTCGATGGTCGGGCTGAACAGATAGCTGGCGCGGCCGAGCGACGGATCGAGCTGCGAGCCGTCCTGGCGGCAGTCGATGTTCTTGGAACCGAGCGAAGCCATCAGTTCGCGCAGCGCAAACATTTCCTCGACGGAGGCGAGATCGCCGGCAATCGCGCCGATGCGGTCGCCCGAGGTCTTGGCAACGGCGGCCTGGATCGCGCCGAAAGCCTCGGCCCAGGTGGCGGGCTGCAGGCGGCCGTCCTTGCGAACATACGGGCGGTCGAGGCGCTGGGTCTTCAGGCCGTCCCAGATGAAACGGGTTTTGTCGGAGATCCACTCTTCGTTGATCTCTTCATTGATGCGCGGCAGGATGCGCATGACTTCGCGGCCGCGCGTATCGACGCGGATGGCGGAACCGACGGCGTCCATGACGTCGATCGATTCGGTCTTGTTCAGTTCCCACGGACGGGCCGTGAAGGCGAAGGGCTTGGAGGTGAGTGCACCGACCGGGCAAAGGTCGACCACGTTGCCCTGAAGCTCAGACGTCATCGCCTGTTCGAGATAGGTGGTGATCTCGGCGTCCTCACCGCGGCCGATCAGGCCGAGCTCGGTGATGCCGGCCACTTCCGTCGTGAAACGAACGCAGCGTGTGCAGTGAATGCAGCGGTTCATGATCGTCTTGACGAGCGGGCCGATATACTTGTCCTCGACGGCGCGCTTGTTCTCGGAGTAGCGCGAACTGTCGATGCCGAAGGCCATCGCCTGGTCCTGCAGGTCGCATTCGCCGCCCTGGTCGCAGATCGGGCAATCCAGCGGATGGTTGATCAGCAGAAATTCCATGACGCCTTCACGCGCCTTCTTGACCATCGGCGTGGTCGTGAAGACTTCCGGCGCTTCGCCGTTCGGGCCGGGGCGCAGGTCGCGCACGCCCATGGCGCAGGAGGCTGCCGGCTTCGGCGGGCCACCCTTCACCTCGACGAGGCACATGCGGCAGTTGCCGGCAACCGACAACCGCTCGTGGAAACAGAAGCGCGGAACTTCGGCGCCGGCCTCCTCACACGCCTGAAGCAGCGTGAAGTGATCCGGGACTTCGATTTCTTTTCCGTCGACTTTCAGCTTTGCCATATCTCAATTCCCGCTTTGACACGAAGACCGTGTCTCGCCAGCGCCTTTTCTCCAGCGTCCGTTCGGGCTCTCGCCCTTCCCTTTCGCCTTTGTCCGTCTGCCGGATCCGGTGGGGTCAGCCCCTGCCCTTTGCCAGCGTCTTTGCCTGCTCTACCCAGCCATCGCGGGCGATGCGCCCGCTGAACCCGAGTTCGGCTTCGATCCTTGCCACATCCTCGGCCTTGAGGGCCGCGATGTCGGCGTAGCGCTTGAAGCCCATGCCGTTCAGCACCTGCTCCAGCTTCGGTCCGATGCCTGAAATCACCTTCAGGTCATCGGTCTTGGCGGTTCTCGCCGCCGGCGCCTTGCGCACCGGCTTGGCTTCCGCCGCCTTCGGCGTCGCGTTTTTCTCTCGCGCCACCTTGACCTTCGGCTCCGCAACCGGCGTTTCCGCCTTGATCACCGGCTCCGTCGGAACCACCCTCAGCTCCGGTTTCGCCTTGACGGGCGCCGCCTTTGCCTCTTCGGCCTCGGTCTTCGCAGCCTGTTCGGCCGCTTCGTCCATCGCCGCCTTCGCCTGCTCCGCTACCGTCTGCATGACGCTCAGCATCATCCCGGCCATCTGGCCCGCAATGCTGAAACCGAGCGCGGTGGTCGCCGCAATCGCCGTGACCGGATTTGCCATCATCGGGTACCGCGACACATCCGGCATTTGCTTCAGCCAGGGCGAGAACCCGAAGGGATCTGCGCCGGAAGCTTCCGCCGGCGGGACGTTGGTCGCATTCGCATCCTGTCCAGCCGGCGTCTTCATCGTCTTACTCCGCTGCTTCCAGCACCGCGCCATGGTCCATGGCATTGGCGGTGTACTGGTCGATGCGCGCCTCGATTTCGGGGCGGAAGTTGCGGATGAGGCCCTGGATCGGCCAGGCGGCCGCGTCGCCGAGCGCACAGATCGTATGACCTTCGATCTGCTTCGTCACGTCGAACAGCATGTCGATCTCGCGCTTCTGGGCGTTGCCGCGCACCATGCGCTCCATGACGCGCATCATCCAGCCGGTGCCTTCGCGGCACGGCGTGCACTGGCCGCAGCTCTCGTGCTTGAAGAAAGCCGAGATGCGCCAGATCGCCTTGATGATGTCGGTGGAGCGATCCATGATGATCATGCCGCCGGTGCCGAACGAGGACTTCACCTCGCGCAGGCCGTCGAAATCGAGCGTGACGTTCATCATGTCCTCGGCCTTCACGACCGGGCAGGACGCGCCGCCGGGGATGACGGCGAGCAGATTGTCCCAGCCGCCGCGAATGCCGCCGCCGTGCTTCTCGACCATCTCCTTGAAGGAGATGCCCATGGCCTCTTCGACCGTGCAGGGCGTGTTGACGTGGCCGGACATCATGAACAGCTTGGTGCCGACATTGTTCGGGCGGCCGAACGAGGAGAACCAGCCGGCGCCGCGGCGCAGGATCGTCGGGGTCACTGCGATGGATTCGACGTTGTTGACGGTTGTCGGGCAGCCATAGAGGCCCATATTCGCCGGGAACGGCGGCTTCAGGCGCGGCTGCCCCTTCTTGCCTTCGAGGCTTTCAAGCAGCGCGGTCTCTTCACCGCAGATGTAAGCGCCGGCGCCGTGGTGGACATAGATGTCGATGTCGTAGCCGAGCTTGTTGTTCTTGCCGAGGAGGCCGGCATCATAGCACTCGTCGATGGCCGCCTGCAGGGCCTCGCGCTCGCGGATGAACTCGCCGCGCACGTAGATATAGGCCGCATGGGCGCCCATGGCGAAGGACGCGACGACGCAGCCCTCGATCAGCGTGTGCGGATCGTGGCGCAGGATATCGCGGTCCTTGCAGGTGCCGGGCTCGGATTCATCGGCATTGACGACGAGGTAATGCGGACGGCCGTCCGACTCCTTCGGCATGAAGGACCACTTGAGGCCGGTCGGGAAGCCGGCGCCGCCGCGGCCGCGCAGGCCGGAGGCCTTGACCTCGTTGACGATCCAGTCGCGGCCCTTTTCGAGCAGCTGCTTGGTGCCGTCCCAATGGCCGCGGGCCATAGCGCCCTTCAGCGACCTGTCCTTGGTGCCGTAGATATTGGTGAAGATGCGATCCTGATCTTTAAGCATGGTTCACCTCTTTACCGCGGCTTCTTGCCGAAAACGCGGATGTATTCCGCTTCACCGCCCTTGGCGAGCGCCTCGGCCTGCCTGACCCAGTCGTCGCGCTCGATGCGGCCCTTGAAATTCAGATAGCCGTCGGCCCATTCGCGCTGTTCCGGCGTCCACGACGCAACCTGCGCGAAGGTGAAGATGCCGAGGTCGTGCAGAATGCCTTCGATCTTCGGGCCGACGCCGGAGATGAGTTTCAGGTCGTCAGGCGTTGCAGGACGTTCGATGCCGGCCGGACGGTTCTTGTCGTCCAGCGACGGCTTGCCGACGGCAGCGGCGACCGGCTGCTTGACGGCGGCATCGCCACCTTCCGCGCGGGTATCGCCCTTCGCCTTGGTATTCACTGCCGCTTCGGCCTTGGCATTGGCCGGGGTCTTCAGTTTGGCGTCGGTTTCGTCCGCATCCGTTTTGGCGCGCGCGGCATTCGACGGAGGAACGCTGACACTCTCCTCGCCGGCCTTCTTGGCACGGGCAGAGGGCTTCCTGGCAGCGGCTTCCGGCTCGTTCAGGCTGGTGAGACCGCCGGCCGGCGCGGAGAAGACGCGCTCAATCTGCGGACCCGGCTCGACGGTTGCACCCTTGCCGGCATCGAAGCGGTCGATGATGTGCTCGAGCTGCGTCGGCGTCAGGTCTTCAAAACTGTCCTTGAAGATCATGACCATCGGCGCGTTGACGCAGGCGCCCAGACACTCGACCTCTTCCCAGGAGAGCGTGCCGCTCTCGTTGCGGTGGAAGGGCTCGGGATGGATGCGCTTCTTGCAGACCTTGATGAGGTCTTCCGAGCCGCGCAGCATGCAGGGCGTGGTGCCGCAAACCTGGATGTGGGCGCGCGTGCCGATCGGCAAAAGCTGGAACTGGGTGTAGAAGGTCGCGACTTCGAGCACGCGGATATAGGCCATATCCAGCATGTCGGCGACGGATTCGATTGCCGCCTTGGTGACCCAGCCGTCCTGCTCCTGCGCCCGCATGAGAAGCGGGATCACCGCAGACTGCTGACGGCCCTTCGGATACTTGTTGATGGTTGCCTGGGCCCAGGCCGCATTCTCCTCGGTGAAGGCGAAGCTGGCGGGCTGGACACTGTCATCGGCTAGTCGACGAACGGACATTCTGTAACGCCTTGTCTCAGTTGATCGGCCTGCACTGCGTATTCGCCGTATTGACGAATTCGCAGGCATAGGCCGACTGGTCATTCTGCATGAAGATGACGTAGCGGCTGCCGTTCGGCGCCGCCGCCTTGATTTCGTAGCCTTCGCTCACCAGCTGGCCCACCGTCTTGGCAGCGCTGCCCGTGTCCACGTCCTGCGCATGGGCAGCGCTGGCAGCGAGAAGAGCGATGGCGGCGAAGACGACTTTCGGCATCAGCGGTCAACCTCGCCGAACACGATGTCGAGCGAGCCGAGGATCGCCGAGACGTCCGCGAGCTGGTGGCCGCGACAGATGAAATCCATGGCCTGCAGGTGGGCATAGCCCGGCGCGCGGATCTTGCAGCGGTAAGGTCTGTTGGTGCCGTCAGCGACGAGATAGACGCCGAATTCGCCCTTCGGCGCCTCGACGGCTGCGTACACTTCACCGGCCGGCACGTGGTAGCCTTCCGTATAGAGCTTGAAGTGATGGATGAGCGCTTCCATCGAACGCTTCATCTGGCCACGCTTCGGCGGAACCATCTTGCCGTCGACCGAGGAAACCGGACCCACCTTGGCGTCGCCGAGCAGGCGATTGACGCACTGGCGCATGATCTTGGCCGCTTCGCGCATCTCGATCATGCGGATGACGTAACGGTCGTAGCAGTCGCCGTTCTTGCCGATCGGAATGTCGAAGTCGAGGTCGGAATAGCACTCATAAGGCTGCGATCGGCGCAAATCCCAGGCCGCGCCCGAACCGCGCACCATGACGCCGGAAAAACCCAAGGCCCAGCAATCTTCCAACTTCACCACGCCGATATCGACGTTGCGCTGCTTGAAGATGCGGTTGCCGGTCAGCAGCTCGTCGATATCGTCGACGGTCTTCAGGAACGGATCGATCCACTTGCCGATGTCTTCCACCAGTTCGTGCGGCAGATCCTGGTGCACGCCGCCCGGACGGATATAGGCCGAGTGCATGCGCGCGCCGCAGGCCCGCTCATAGAACACCATCAGCTTTTCACGCTCTTCGAAGCCCCAGAGCGGCGGCGTCAGCGCGCCGACGTCCATGGCCTGGGTCGTGACGTTGAGCAGATGCGACAGGATGCGGCCGATTTCCGAATAGAGCACGCGGATCAGCTGGCCGCGGATCGGCACTTCCGTGCCAGTCAGCTTTTCGACGGCGAGCGCGAAGGCATGCTCCTGGTTCATCGGCGCCACGTAGTCGAGGCGGTCGAAGTAAGGAACGGCCTGAAGATAGGTCTTCGTCTCGATCAGCTTCTCGGTGCCGCGATGCAGCAGGCCGATATGCGGGTCGACACGCTCGACGATTTCGCCATCCAGTTCCAGAACCAGACGGAGAACCCCGTGCGCCGCAGGATGCTGCGGGCCGAAGTTGATATTGAAATTGCGAACGTTGTGCTCGTTCATGCCGCTTGCTCCAGAGGCCGGCGCCCTAGCGGGTCGCCCGACCCAAAATCAGTTCTGCTTCGCCTTCTCGTCGCCCGGCAGCACGTAGTCGGTGCCTTCCCAGGGAGAGAGGAAGTCGAAGTTGCGGAATTCCTGCTTCAGTTCGACGGGCTCGTACACGACGCGCTTGACCTCGTCGTCATAACGCACTTCCACGAAGCCGGTCGTCGGGAAGTCCTTGCGCAGCGGGTGCCCCTCGAAACCGTAGTCGGTGAGGATGCGGCGCAGGTCCGGATGGCCGGTGAAAAGGATGCCGTACATGTCGTAGGCTTCGCGCTCGAACCAGTCGGCACCCGGATAGACCGAGAAAGCCGAGGGAACGGGAACGTCCTCGCCGGTCGCGACCTTGACGCGGATGCGCTGGTTCTGGCGCGGCGACAACAGGTGATAGACCACGTCGAAGCGCTCGGCACGGGCCGGCCAGTCGACGCCGCAGACATCGATCAGATTGACGAAACCGCACTGCACGTCGTCGCGCAAGAAGGTCAGAAGATCGAGGATGCGCGCACCGTCCGTCTTCAGGGTGAGTTCGCCATAGGCGATATCGGAAGCGGTCACCAGACCGCCGGCGGCTTCGCCGATATAGGAGGAAAGCTCCTGGAGGGCTTCGCTCATGTCTAAAGTCCCCTGCCCTTAACGTTCGATCGTACCGGTCCGGCGGATCTTCTTCTGCAGCAGGAGCACACCGTAAAGGAGCGCTTCCGCCGTGGGAGGACAGCCTGGTACGTAGATGTCGACCGGCACCACGCGGTCACAGCCGCGCACCACCGAATAGGAATAGTGATAGTAGCCGCCGCCATTGGCGCAGGAGCCCATTGAGATGACGTAACGCGGCTCCGGCATCTGGTCATAGACCTTGCGAAGCGCGGGCGCCATCTTGTTGGTCAGCGTACCGGCGACGATCATCACGTCGGACTGGCGCGGTGAGGCGCGCGGCGCAAAGCCGAAACGCTCGACGTCGTAACGCGGCATCGAAAGCTGCATCATTTCCACGGCGCAGCAGGCGAGACCGAAGGTCATCCACATCAACGAGCCGGTACGGGCCCAGGTGATGAGTTCGTCCGTGGACGTGACCAGAAAACCCTTGTCGGCGAGCTCGTTGTTGATCTCGCCGAAGAACGCGTCATTGCTGCCGATGGGCTTGCCGGTATTGGGATCGATGATCCCCTTGGGCTGCTGGGCAACAAGCGTGCTGCTGGTATGAGCTACTCCCATTCGAGTGCTCCCTTCTTCCATTCATAGATAAAGCCGATGGTCAGCACACCGAGGAAGACCATCATGGACCAGAAACCGAACCAGCCGAGCTCACCGAAGGACACCGCCCACGGGAACAGGAAAGCCACTTCGAGGTCGAAGATGATGAAGAGGATCGACACCAGATAGAAGCGGATGTCGAATTTCATGCGCGCATCGTCGAATGCATTGAAGCCGCACTCGTACGCGGAAAGCTTTTCCGAATCAGGCGCCTTGTATGCGACGGCAAACGGCGCGACCAGCAGTGCAATGCCGATAACGAGCGCGATACCGATGAAGATGGCGATCGGGAGATAGGAACCGAGAAGTTCAGTCATTGGCGTCCATCCTGCCTGCTGTCGGCGCCGGAGAGACGCCTGTTGGTCGGTGACCTGCAAGCCGAGAAAGTATGTTGCAACGCCACGTCGTTAGCGCAGTGCGCGGCCCCGCGCAAGGCTTTGTCCGGCTTTCGCCCCAATCATTGTGCTCTTTTCCAGGCTGCCTCGAAAGGCTGGCGGCAAGCCCATTTAAATCGTTAGGATTTCATGAAAGCCTGATCACGGGACGTTTCGCCGCAGATGCTAAGAAAAACGCCCCGCCCACGCCGCCGCATGGGTCAATTTGTGTTGAGATTGAGCATCGGGATCGATCCGCCCGGCAGCATGGTGCGTGGCAATTGGCCATCCCATTTTTCCGCCTGGGTCAGCGAGACGAGACCGGGATTGTCTTTCAGCGCATCGCCGCGCGCCTTGATCGCTTCGGCCTCCGCCTCGCCGCGAAGCTTGATCGCCTCCGACTCGGCCTGGGCGGCCAGACGCACCGCATCCGCCTGGGCCTGCGCCTCAGCGCGGCGGGCATCGGCCTGGGCGCGCGCCTGCGTCACCGTGATTTCCGCCTGCACCTTTTCGCGCTCGGCATTCTGCCGCAGCCGCTGTACCTCCACCTCGGCCAGCATGCGCTGCTCGATGCTCGCCTCATAGGCTTCCGAAAAATCGATGTTCTCGATCTGCACGCTTTCGATCAGCACCGGCCCCGAAATGCTTTCCTGGATCGCCGTCGCGACCTCGGAATTCAGCCGCCCGCGCTCCTGGATCGCCGTTACCGCATTGAACCGGCCGAAAACCGTCTTCGTCTCCTCAAAAACCTTGCGCTCGATCAGGCGGGAAAGCAGCCCATCCTCGCCGCCGTAATTGGCATAGACGGTCTCGACGCGATCGGCGGGGATTCGGTAATTCACGGAAAGACGGATATCGGCCGGCTGCTGGTCGCGGCTATAAGCCTCCATCTTTTCATAGACCATGGCCTTTGATTGCACGGAGATCCGCACCACCGAATCAATCAAGGGCAATTTGAAGCCGAGACCGGGATCCGCCGTGCCCGCAACGGCACCATAGCGCAAAATCACCCCGCGCTCGCCCTGATCGATAGTGAACCACGACCCAAAGAGAATGCTGAGCGCAACAAGTGCGGCAAAACCGGACAGAGCCATCGTGACGTAACGCATGCGAATCCCTTCTTCGATTGGGCAAGCTATACGAAGACGGAGGAACGGCCGGAAACATTCGGCGCCGAGGCCAAAAATCCGCGCGCAAGCGTTACGCGAGGAAAATCATGCAATTGCTTGGAGGAGAAGAAAGAATGGCGCGAGTGACGGGGCTCGAACCCGCGACCTCCGGCGTGACAGGCCGGCACTCTAACCGACTGAGCTACACCCGCGCATCTTGTGGACCTTCCGGTCCCGAATGTTTCCTGGGCCTTTCGAGTGGCGCGAGTGACGGGGCTCGAACCCGCGACCTCCGGCGTGACAGGCCGGCACTCTAACCGACTGAGCTACACCCGCATCCTCGAAAGCGTCCGGGCGAAACACCCGTCCCGAGCGGCCTGCGCCGTTCGATGAGCGGCTAACTACGGGGTTCGTGTTTGGGTGTCAAGCAGGTTTCAAGACAAAACAATGACGCGGTGCGAAATGTTTCCACACCCTTCTGCATCTCCATGGGGGCGTTCAAAAAAATGCAAAAAACTTTACGATTGCCTCTTGCGGTTCAATCCGGTTCCGCATAGATCACAGCCACCAACGCGGCGGGCGATTAGCTCAGTTGGTAGAGCGCCTCGTTTACACCGAGGATGTCGGGAGTTCGAGTCTCTCATCGCCCACCATTTCTTCCCGCTTATTTTGCATCCCTTAGATTACGCTCTGTGCAAAGCGCCCAGAACTATCTGCCGATAGTGCTTTATGCCGGGCCGCGCGGGCCGAAATTGATCCTCACGACATTGCCGAATTCGGGCTGCGGCTTTGCCTTTCGCATTGGCGGACCGATAACGGCGCCGTGATGTGGTGCCTGTTCGCGTGCCTCATCCCTCATCTCCTGAAGTTTGCGGTACAGGTGCACCACGACCTTTTTATAAAAGGACACGACTTCCCGATGTTCACCGCGCGGGATGTAGAGTTCGTCGAATCGCTTCGTCATCGTCTTTACCTCCTGTCGCGGAGCAATTCGCGGCAAATTGCGAAGTTCCGGTTTCCAGCACTCCTTGGTTAACCGAGTGTAAGCGCGCCATTTGCACGGCGCCAGGGAACCTTCACCATCGAACCACATTCCCCTGTCGAGTGCGGACCGTGTCAACCGGACGCGACAGGGATGGCGAACATGGTGGTTTTTCCGGTTTCTCACCATGGCCAACGAAGCGGCAGCCGAGCGCCCCACCTGTCCGGCCCGCCTCACCACGCAGCCCTTTCAAAAGGTAACGCCTCATGTCTTCGATGACACTCCCCGAAATTGCGCGAAAACTGAAGAAGATCGACTTCTGCATGATGTCGACGCATGGCGGATCGTCCGTCATCACGAACCGCCCTATGAGCAACAATGGCGATGTCGATTATGACGGTGATTCCTGGTTCTTCTCCTTTGAAGACACCCGCAAGGTCGCCGACATCGCCCGCGATCCGCAGGTCACGCTGGCCTTCACGGAGCCGCCGAGCCTGCTCGGCAAGCCCGGGATTTTCATTTCCATCGAGGGCGAGGCACGCATCAGCAAGGACAAGGCCCAGTTCGAAGACCATTGGGTTCCCGATCTAGACCGCTGGTTCACGAAGGGCGTGGATACGCCCGGTCTCGTCCTCATCCAGGTGCGCGGCAAGCGCGTGCAGTACTGGGATGGTGAGGAGAACGGCACGCTTACGCTTTGACAGCGGGAGGCCGGGAGCGAGGCGTTTACCGCGTCGCCAAAAGCGCCACATAGGCCAGCACGGTCAGCAGAAGGCCTCGGAACGCGAAGCCGACGAAACGATATTTTTCGCGGGCGATCGAGGCCATCGCATCGGCGTTCTGCATATATTGCTCGAAGAGATAGTCGATGTCGCGGGCGCGTGCGGCCTTGCGAAAGTCCTCGCGATGGTGCGGCCAGGCGCCCCAGAACAGCGACGTGGAATTATCGACGCGGCGCGGCAGCACGACGAGGATCGCCGAGACGATGGAAAAGACCAGCGCAAGCGCCAAAAGACCGGAGAAGATGTCCGACGTCCAGTCGCCCTCGACATAACGCGACCAGGTGAAGACGGCGCGGCTTTCCGTCGAGGTCACCAGCAGCGCCAGCATGAAGGTGAAGATATAGGCGGCCTTCTGGTCGGAAAGCTTTACCTGATCGTAGAAGACATCGTTGACGCGGCGGATATGGTCGAAATGTTCGAGCGCTATGCCTTCGGTGCCATCGAGCACCGGCTGGAGGATTGCTGCGCGTTCATCGGGTCTTGCCATGTCTTCGTCCTTCGCCTTGTCCGAACGTGATAGCGAAGCGCCCCCGGAATGCAATGCGGTCCGGCTTGACTTTTTCGGGGGGATAACGAGTGCTGGCGGTCATGCACAATCGCCCACCCTGCCTCGGCCCATTCTTCACTGCACTTCTCGATTGCCCGGTCGGGAGCGCCGGATGAGCCGCGCTTTTCGCCACCCCGGCCTCTGGTCGCGGCGCTCGAAGCGTCTGGCGCTGCTGACCTTTGCCGTCGTTGCCTTTATTTCGGCGCTGGCGCAGCTGCCCGGCTGGTCGCTCGCAGATCTGCGTGCTTTCGACTATCTCTCGACGATCGACACCCCGAGCCCGCCCGCGGACAGCCCGATCATCGTGGCGATCGACGAGCCGTCGCTGGCCGAGATTAACGCGCAATGGCCCTGGCCGCGCGAGTTGCATGCCCGCCTCATCGAAAGCCTGCGCAAGGCCGGTGCCGCCGCCATCGGCCTCGACATCATCTTCGCGGAGCCTTCCAACCCGGCCTCCGATGCGGCACTGGCCAAGGCACTCGGCCCGGATGTCGTTCTGGCGGGGGACGAGAGCATGATCGTCACGCCACAGGCAGACCAGCTGCTGCGCACGACGCCGCTGCCGGCCTTCACCGAAGCGGGCGCCGTGACCGGCATCGCCTCCATCGCGCTCGGTGGCGACGGGGTTTTCCGGGACTTGCCGCATTATGCGGATGGCTTTGCGATGTCGCTTGCCCGCGTTGCCGGCCGCAAGGCCGTGTCGCCCGATGGGCTGCTGCAATCCTTCGGGCCTTCGCGCAGCTATCCCACGGTCTCCTATTACCAGGCGCTCGACCCTGAAAACATGTTGCCGAAGGACACATTCAAAGGCCGCGTGGTAATCGTCGGGCTCAGCCTGCAAAACGCGCCTGCGATCAATTCGGGCGGTGCGGACGCCTTCGCCACCTCCTACACGGTGCATACCGGCCGGCTTGTGCCGGGCGCGGAAATCCAGGCGACGATCTTCGACAACCTGACGGCGGGCGCAGCCATCCGGCAGGCCGGTACGCCTTTGGCGATTGCAGCGATCGCCCTTGCCGCCTTGCTCTCGGCGCTCTTCGTGCGCCGCGCGACGCGCTGGGAGACGGCGGCACTCAGCCTTTTCGCCACGCTGCTCATCGGCTTCCTCAGCTTCATGCTTGTCCGCGAGGCGAACCTCTTCATTTCTCCCGTCGGGCCGACACTTGCGCTGCTTTTCGTGGCCATCGGGCAGACCGCCTTCGATTATGCGGAGGAACGGCGGCAGCGACGCGAGATCGTGCGCGCCTTCTCGCAATATCTTTCGCCCGCCCTCGTCGAACGGCTGGCGCGCGATCCGTCACAGCTGAAGCTCGGCGGCGAGCGGCGCACGCTCTCGATCCTGTTTTGCGACGTGCGCGGCTTCACCACCATCGCGGAGGCGCTGAAGGACGATCCGGAGCAGCTGACGACGCTGATCAACCGGCTGCTCACCCCGCTTTCCGATATCGTGCTGAAGCATGGGGGCACGATCGATAAATATATCGGCGATTGCCTGATGGCCTTCTGGAACGCGCCGCTCGACGACGGCGAACATGCCCGCCATGCCGTGGCCGCGGCGCTCGACATGCTGGATGCGATGGCAACGCTCAATGCCGAACTTCGCGCGGAAGCGGAGTCTGCCGGGACGCCCTATCACAGGCTGCGCATCGGCATCGGCATCAATACGGGCGACTGTGTGGTCGGCAATATGGGCTCCTCGCAGCGCTTCGACTATTCGGTGCTGGGCGACGCGGTCAACCTCGCCTCCCGCCTCGAGGGTGCGTCAAAAACCTACGGCGTGCCGCTGCTTCTCGGCGAACGCACGGCGGAGCTCGCCGACGAGCACTTTGCCGTGCTCGAACTCGACCGCATCACTGTGAAAGGCCGGACCGCCGCAGCACCCGTCTTCACCGCTGTGCGCAGCCTGCCGGATGCGGCGAAAGCCACCCATGCCCGCTTTATCGCGGATAAATATGCCGGTCGCCTGACGGCCGACGACGCGACCTTCGATGCGCTTGCGGAGGCAAGCCCCGTGCTCGCGCCCTACTATGAGACGATCCGCGCGGCGCAATTCGCCGGCGGCGCGTGAGGATCAGACAGTCTGCTTGGGATGGCTTGGGGCGAATTCGGCGACAAGTTCGTGTTTTTCGCCAGGATAGGTCAGCCGCACATGGGTGATATAGACGCCGCCGCTCCAGGTGCGGCGCTCGACGACGAGGCAGGGCGTGCCGGGTGCGATCGCCAGAAGCTCGGCGGTGCGGGTATCGGCGCCGACGGCGCGGATGCGATGTTCGGCGGCACTCCACGGCACCTGGCTGATCAGCCATGCTCCCGGCGCCGTGGCTTCGAAGCTCTCGTTTGCCGCTTCCGGCACCGCAGCGAGGTTGATGAGGCGCTCCTCCAGGCAGAAGGGATGGGCGCCGGCATAATGCAGGGCGGAAATCTCGACGAGGCGGGCCTGTTCGGCGAGTTCCATCAGACGGCGGTCGGCCGCCTTGGCGGCCCGGCTCAGCCGCGCGCGCCGCTCATAGCGATAGGGCAAGCCCAGCGATTCGACCTCGAGCCGAATATCGTGGATTTCCAGCACGGCGGACTGGGCGTGCGGATGCGTGACATAGCTGCCGGATTTGCGACGGCGCTCGATCAAGCCACGCTTGACGAGTTCGGTGATCGCCTTGTTCACCGTCATACGCGAGCACTGATATTGCTCGGTCAGCTCGTGCTCGAAGGGAATGCGGTGGCCCGGCGGCCACTCGCCCGACAGGATCTTGCCCTCCACATCCTCCAGGATGCGGCGGTGCAGCGAGGGCTCCTTGGCCTCGACCACGTTTTTGTCCTCGTCGGTGGAAATGGTCGCCTCCGGCTTGCCGGGCGCGGAATCGCCCGGTGGCAAAGTCATAACGCCTTTCAAGGCGGGCTCAAGCCTCGCCCAGCGCCCGCATGCTCGCGGTGAAACGCCGGCCGATCGCCTCGCGCGCCACATGGCGGCCGCCCTCGACCTGCTTGCGGCCATGGACCCAGACGCAATCGACCTCGGCGCCATTGGCAAAGATCCAGCCGTCGAGCAGCGCATCGCCGTCGAGATCGAGACCGTGGCGGGTCTTCACGCTGACGAAATCGGCGGCCTTGCCCGCCGCGATGCCCGATTCGGCGCCGAGGGCGGCGGCACCGCCGATCAGCGCACCGTCAAATAGAGCACGGCCAGTCGAGCCGCCGGGTGCGGCCAGCACGTTGCGGGCGCGGTGGAAGAGGCGCTGCGAATATTCGAGCTGGCGCAGTTCATCCGGCAGGCCGATCAGCACATTCGAATCCGAGCCGACGCCGTAGCGGCCGCCGGCGGCGAAGAAGTCGGTCGCCGGGAAGGTGCCGTCACCCAAATTGGCTTCTGTGATCGGGCAAAGGCCGGCAATGGCACCGGCTTTTGCCATGCCGCGCGTCTCGGCTTCCGTCATGTGCGTGGCGTGGATGAAGCACCAGCGGCCGTCGACCTTCTGGTTGTCCAGCAGCCATTCCACCGGACGGCGGCCGGACCAGGCGATGCTGTCCTCCACTTCCTTCACCTGTTCGGAAATGTGGATATGGACAGGCGTGTCGCCGGCCATGGCGACGACGTCGGTCAGCTCCTCCGGTGTGACGGCGCGCAGGCTGTGCGGCGCGACACCCGTGATGCCTTCGGGCAGTGCATTGGTCAGCGCCCGGCAGCGCTCCAGCAGGCGACCGTAGGATTGGCGGTCGTTGATGAAACGGCGCTGCCCCTCGCCCGGCGCCGTGCCGCCGAACCCGGCATGGGCGTAGAAGACCGGCAGCAGCGTCAGCGCGATACCCGTCGCGGACGCAGCGGACGCAATGCGCGCGGCCATCTCGGCGATATCGCCATAGTATCCGCCGTCCTTGTCGTGATGCAGATAGTGGAACTCGCCGACGCGGGTGAAACCGGCCTCCAGCATTTCGACATAGAGCTGTCCGGCAACGGCCTCGACGTCGTCGGGCGTCATGGACAGTGCGAAGCGGTACATGACGGTGCGCCAGCTCCAGAACGAATCGCTGCCGGGGCCGCGCATTTCCGCAAGGCCCGCCATGCCGCGCTGGAAGGCGTGGCTGTGCAGGTTCGGCATGCCCGCGACGATGGTGTCGTGGCGCTCGTCTCCCTCCACGGATGAAGCACCGATCTCGACGGATGCGATTCGACCGCTTTGGACGGTGATCCGCACGTCCTTCGCCCAGCCATTGGCGAGCAGCGCCTGCCTTGCATGAATGACGGCCATTGCCCGTCCCTCCCTTCCCGATTGTACCTGCCTGACGCCGAACCGGTAAAATGGCTCTTGCGTCCCTTGTGATTATGTATATACATTATATTCATCACAGGGAAGAGGCAATCACCATGACGGCAACGGAAAAGGACACGGCCCGCGTCTGGCGCAATGCACGGCTCGCGACGCTCAAGGAAAGCCTGCCGGGTCTCGGTATCGTCGAGAATGGCGCGATTGCCGTGGTGGACGGTCGCATCGCCTATGCCGGACCGGAAGCCGACTTGCCCGCCGAATTTTCCACGGCCGAAAGTGTGGATTGCGAAGGCCGCTGGATCACCCCGGGCCTCGTCGACTGCCACACCCACCTCGTCCATGCCGGCGACCGCGCCCATGAATTCGAGCTGCGCCTTGCCGGTGCCTCCTACGAGGAGATCGCGCGGGCCGGCGGCGGCATCGTCTCTTCCGTCAAAGCATTACGTGAAGCGAGCATAGACGACCTCGTGCGCCAGACGCTGCCTCGCCTCGACGCGCTGATCGCCGAAGGCGTGACGACGGTCGAGCTGAAATCCGGCTACGGCCTCGACACGGAAAACGAGGTGAAATCGCTGCGCGCCGCCCGCCGCGTGGCCGACGAGCGCGACATCACCGTGCGCACCACCTTCCTCGGGGCGCATGCGCTGCCGCCGGAAATGAAGGGCGACAAGGCGGCCTATATCGACAAGGTCGTGAACGAGATGCTGCCGGCCGTCGCCGCCGAGGGTCTTGCCGACGCCGTCGACGGCTTCTGCGAGGGCATTGCCTTCTCGACCGATGAAATGAAGCGGGTCTTCGATGCCGCCAAGGCGCATGGCCTGCCGGTGAAACTGCATGCTGACCAGCTTTCCAACCTGCATGGCGCAGCGCTTGCCGCCGATTACGGTGCGCTTTCGGCCGATCACCTCGAATATACCGACGATGCCGGTGCTGCCGCCATGGCGAAAGCCGGCACCGTCGCCGTCATCCTGCCCGGCGCCTTCTACTTCATCCGCGAAACCAAGAAGCCGCCGATCGATCTTTTCCGCAAGCACGGCGTCAAGATGGCCGTCGCCACCGACAGCAATCCCGGCACCTCGCCGTTGACCTCCCTCCTCCTCACCATGAACATGGCCGCAACCCTCTTCGGCATGACCGTCGAGGAATGCATCGCCGGCACGACGCGCGAAGCCGCGCGCGCGCTCGGCCTGGTCGATGAGGTGGGGACGCTGGAGGCTGGAAAGTGGGCCGACTTCGTCCTTTGGGACATCGGCCGGCCGGCGGAACTGGTCTATCGCATGGGCTTCAACCCCATGTTTGCCCGTATCCGCAGCGGACATTGATCACTCTTTGCGCAGCCGCGCGCTGCATCGGGAAATAAACATGACCATCACGCTTCACCCGGGCTCCGTGCCCCTGAAAACGCTTGAGACCATCTACTGGACCGGCGAAGCCACCAGGCTTGACGCGTCTTTCGACGCCGGCATCGAAAAGGCCGCCGCCCGCATCGCCGAAATCGCCGCCGGCGACGCGCCGGTATATGGCATCAACACCGGCTTCGGCAAACTCGCCTCCATCAAGATCGCACCGGGCGATGTCGCTACGCTCCAGCGGAACCTGATCCTGTCGCATTGCTGCGGCGTCGGAAAGCCGCTGTCGGAAAACATCGTGCGCCTCATCATGGCGCTGAAGCTGATCTCTCTCGGCCGCGGCGCTTCCGGCGTGCGCATGGAGATTGTCCGTCTTCTAGAGGCCATGCAGGCCAAGGGCGTCATTCCGGTCATTCCCGAGCAGGGCTCCGTCGGCGCCTCCGGCGACCTCGCACCGCTCGCCCATATGGCAGCGGCGATGCTCGGCGAAGGCGAAGCTTTCTATGCCGGCGAACGCCTCTCCGGCGGCGAAGCCCTCGCCAAAGCCGGCCTGAAGCCCGTCGTTCTCGCCGCCAAGGAGGGCCTTGCCCTCATCAACGGCACGCAGGTCTCCACCGCGCTGGCGCTGGCCGGCCTGTTCCGCGCCCACCGCGCCGCCCAGGCCGCCCTCGTCACCGGCGCGCTCTCCACGGATGCCGCGATGGGATCGTCCGCACCGTTCCATCCCGATATCCATACGCTGCGCGGCCATCAGGGCCAGATCGACGCCGCCGCCGCACTGCGTGCGCTGCTTTCCGGCTCCGTCATCCGCGATAGCCACATCACCGGCGACGAGCGCGTGCAGGATCCCTATTGCATCCGCTGCCAGCCGCAGGTCGACGGTGCCTGCCTCGATCTCCTGCGCTCGGCCGCCCGCACGCTGGAAATCGAAGCCAATGCCGTCACCGACAACCCGCTGGTCCTCTCCGACAACAGCGTCGTCTCGGGCGGCAACTTCCACGCCGAGCCCGTCGCCTTCGCGGCCGACCAGATCGCCATCGCCGTCTGCGAAGTCGGTGCCATCGCCCAGCGTCGCATCGCGCTGCTCGTCGATCCCGCCCTGTCCTTCGGCCTGCCGGCCTTCCTCGCCAAGAAGCCGGGGCTCAATTCCGGCCTGATGATCGCGGAAGTCACCTCGGCCGCGCTGATGAGCGAAAACAAGCAGATGGCGCATCCGGCCTCGGTCGACTCGACGCCGACCTCCGCCAACCAGGAAGACCACGTTTCCATGGCCTGCCACGGCGCCCGCCGCCTGCTGCGCATGACGGAAAATCTCTCCGCCATCGTCGGCATCGAGGCGCTTGCCGCCGCTCAGGGCATCGAGTTCCGCGCGCCGCTTACCACCAGCCCGGAGCTGCAGAAGGTCATCGCGGCGCTGCGCACCGTCGTCGCCACGCTCGAGGAAGACCGCTACATGGCGCCGGACCTCGCGAGCGCCGGCACGTTCGTCACCTCGGGTGCGCTGGCCGCGTCCGTCTCCAAGGGCATCCTGCCGGTTTTGGGAGCGTAAGGTGGCGGTCTTCGAGACCCATCAGGGCACCTCGCCCGTCATTCTGGCCTTCCCGCATACCGGCACGGATGTCCCGGCCGATATCTGGGCGCGCCTGAACGACAACGGCCGTATCCTCGCCGATACGGACTGGCATATCGAACGCCTTTACGACGGCTTGCTGGCGAACGCGACGACCGTGCGCGCCACGTTCCACCGCTATGTCATCGACGCCAACCGGGATCCAGCCGGCGTCAGCCTCTATCCCGGCCAGAACACGACGGGCCTCGTTCCGGAAACGGATTTCGACGGCACGCCGATCTGGAAGGACGGCGAGGCGCCGACCGAAGCCGATATCGCCTATCGGCTCGCCAGTTTCCACGCGCCCTACCACGCGGCGCTGGCCGCCGAAATCGAGCGCGTGAAGGCGATCCACGGCGTGGCGATCCTCTACGATTGCCACTCGATCCGCTCGCGGATCCCCTTCCTGTTCGAAGGCCGCCTGCCGGATTTCAACGTCGGCACCGATATGGGGCGAACCTGCGACACGGCGATCGAAACGGCGACCTACGAGGTCTGCGCTTCGGCCGAAGGGTACACCAGCATCCTCAACGGCCGCTTCAAGGGCGGCTGGACGACGCGCCACTATGGCAAGCCGGAAACCGGTGTGCACGCGATCCAGATGGAGCTTGCACAGGTCAGCCACCTTGCCACGGAGGTTCCGCCCTTCGATCTCGACGCGGCGAAGGCCGAAAAGCTCCGCGTCCCTCTCAAAGACATCCTGCAACGCATCGAGGCGCTTGCCTCCACCCTGACACGCTGAACCGGGAGAACAGCCAATGACCGCCAATCCTCGCCACAACATCCGCGACGTGCGCGCCGCCACCGGCACCGAACTGACCGCCAAGAGCTGGATGACCGAAGCGCCGCTGCGCATGCTGATGAACAACCTGGACCCTGATGTTGCGGAAAACCCGCATGAACTGGTGGTCTATGGCGGCATCGGCCGCGCCGCCCGCACCTGGGCCGATTTCGACAAGATCGTCGCATCGCTGCGCGATCTCGAAGAAAACGAGACGCTGATCGTGCAGTCCGGCAAGCCGGTCGGCATCTTCCGTACGCACAAGGACGCCCCGCGCGTCCTGATCGCCAATTCCAACCTCGTGCCGCACTGGGCGACGTGGGATCATTTCAACGAGCTGGATAAGAAGGGTCTTGCCATGTACGGCCAGATGACGGCCGGCTCGTGGATCTATATCGGCTCGCAGGGTATCGTGCAGGGCACCTACGAAACCTTCGTGGAAGCCGGCCGCCAGCACTACAACGGCGACCTCAAGGGCAAGTGGATCCTGACCGGCGGCCTCGGCGGCATGGGCGGCGCCCAGCCGCTCGCCGCCGTCATGGCCGGTGCCTCCTGCCTTGCCGTCGAGTGCAATCCCGACTCAATCGAATTCCGCCTGCGCACCCGCTACATCGACGAAAAGGCCGAAACGCTCGACGAAGCGCTGGCGATGATCGACCGCTGGACCAAGGCCGGTGAAGCCAAGTCCGTCGGCCTGCTCGGCAACGCCGCCGAAATCCTGCCGGAAATGGTCCGCCGCGGCATCCGCCCCGACATGGTCACCGACCAGACCTCCGCCCACGACCCGATCAACGGCTACCTGCCCAAGGGCTGGACGATGGCCGAATGGAAGGCCAAGCGCGAAAGCGACCCGAAGGCCGTCGAAAAGGCCGCCCGCGCCTCCATGCGCGAGCATGTCGAAGCCATGATCGCCTTCCAGGACATGGGCATCCCGACCTTCGACTACGGCAACAACATCCGCCAGGTCGCCAAGGAAGAAGGCCTCGAAAACGCCTTCGCCTTCCCCGGCTTCGTGCCGGCCTATATCCGTCCGCTGTTCTGCCGCGGCATCGGCCCGTTCCGCTGGGCGGCCCTGTCCGGCGATCCGGAGGACATCCGCAAGACCGACGCCAAGGTCAAGGAGCTGCTGCCCGACAACAAGCACCTGCACAACTGGCTCGACATGGCCGCCGAACGCATCGCCTTCCAGGGCCTGCCGGCGCGCATTTGCTGGGTCGGCCTCGGTGATCGTCATCGCCTCGGCCTCGCCTTCAACGAGATGGTCAGGAACGGCGAACTCAAGGCCCCGATCGTCATCGGCCGCGACCACCTCGATTCGGGCTCAGTCGCCTCGCCGAACCGCGAGACGGAATCGATGAAGGACGGTTCGGACGCCGTGTCCGACTGGCCGCTGCTCAACGCGCTGCTCAACACCGCATCCGGCGCGACCTGGGTGTCGCTCCACCACGGCGGCGGCGTCGGCATGGGCTTCTCGCAGCATTCGGGCGTCGTCATCTGCGCCGATGGCACGGATGCGGCGGCCGAGCGCCTCAGCCGCGTGCTGTGGAACGACCCGGCGACGGGCGTCATGCGCCATGCCGATGCGGGCTATGACATCGCTCTCGATTGCGCCCGCGAAAAGGGCCTGCGCCTGCCGGGCATCCTCGGCAACTGATGGCGAAGCTCCTTCGCAACGCCGACCATCGCCGCATGCCGTGGAAGAACGGCGGTGGCGAGACGGTCGAGGTGATCGTGCATCCGGAAGGCGCAAGCCTTTCGGATTTCGGCTGGCGCGTCTCGATGGCGACGGTGGCGAGCGACGGACCGTTCTCGGTCTTTCCCGGCATCGACCGCACGCTGGCCGTGCTTTCCGGCGACGGGATGGGCCTTTCCATCGAAGGGCTTGGCGACCGGCTGCTGACGCCGGTCTCCATGCCGCTGCCCTTCCCCGCCGATGCGCCTACCTCAGCGCGCCTGACCGGCGGGCCGATCACCGATCTCAACGCGATGACGCGGCGCGGTGTCTTCGGCCACACGCTCACGCATCACGTCGTCACGGGCTCGACGACGCTTCCGGCATCGTCAGGCGAACGCCTGCTGCTGGCGCTCGAACCGCTCGGTGTTTCCACGGCGGAAGGCCTGATCGGCCTCCAGCCGCTCGATGCCCTGGTGCTCCACGGTTCGGAGAAAGCCGACGTGCTGGCCGCTGGCGAGACGACGGCCTTCTATCTGGTAGAAATCACTCCGGCCTGAGCCATCGGCGCAAGCGATTTCCTTGTCCGCCCCCCTGCGGAGTGCTACCTCCCGGCACATCCATTTTTGCCGGGAGACATTTTCATGAGACATCGCAAATTCGGCCGCACGGGTTTCACCACCACGGATATCGGTTTCGGCGCCTGGCAGATCGGCGGCGCCTGGGGTGACGTCAGCGAGGCCGATGGCCGCGCTGCCCTCAATGCCGCGCTCGATGCCGGCATGAGCTTCATCGATACCGCCGACGTCTATGGCGACGGCCGTTCGGAAAAGATCATCGCCGATGTGCTGAAGGATCGCGGCGGCCAGCGCCCGATGGTCGCCACCAAGGCCGGCCGCCGGCTCTCGCCGCATGTCGCCGACGGCTATACCAAGGCCAATCTCGAAGGCTTCATCGATCGCAGCCTGGAAAACCTCGGAGTCGATCGCCTCGATCTCGTGCAGCTGCATTGCCCGCCGACCGACGTCTATTATCGCCCCGAGGTCTTCCAGGCGCTGGACGAGATCAAGGCCGCCGGCAAGATCGCCAATTACGGCGTCAGCGTCGAGAAGGTCGAGGAAGCGTTGAAGGCCATCGAATATCCCGGCGTCGTCAGCGTGCAGATCATCTACAACATCTTCCGCCAGCGCCCGGCGGCGCTGTTCTTCAAGGAGGCCGCCCGCCGCCAGGTCGCCGTCATCGCCCGCGTGCCGCTGGCAAGCGGCCTGCTCTCCGGAAAGATCACGCGCGAGACGGCCTTTGCCGCCGATGACCACCGCAACTTCAACCGCAACGGCGATGCCTTCGATGTCGGCGAGACCTTTGCCGGCGTGCCCTTCGAGACCGGCCTGCAAGCCGTCGAGGAAATCCGCGCGCTGGTGCCGGCAAGCCAGACCATGGCCGCCTTCGCGCTGCGCTGGATCCTGATGGCGGACGCCGTCTCCGTCGTCATTCCCGGTGCGCGCAATGCTGAGCAGGCCGAGGCCAATGCCAAGGCGGCCGGCCTGCCCGCGATCCCGGGAGACGTCATGGAGGCCACGCGCGAGATCTACTACCGGCTCGTCGCGCCGCACGTTCAGCATCGCTGGTAAATCAAAGCGAGCGCATAAACGGAAATGATAGCCGACATCAGGTCTATCTATTTCGTTTATGCGCAGCCTCGCGCTACCGTTCTCCATCGGTCACGACAACAACAGGGGAACGACCATGAAGAAAATGCTGCTCGCACTGGCACTGGCAGGCTCCACCCTCCTTTCCGCAGCCGCTTCCGCCGAGACGCTGAAGATCGGCACGGAAGGCGCCTACCCGCCCTTCAACTTCCAGGATTCCAACGGCAAGCTCGGTGGCTTCGACGTCGAGATCGGCCTTGCGCTCTGCGAGAAGATGAAGGTGGAATGCGAAGTCGTCGGCCAGGATTGGGACGGCATCATTCCGGGCCTTCTCGCCAAGAAATACGACATGATCATCGCGTCGATGTTCATCACCGAAGAGCGCAAGAAGCAGGTCAACTTCACCGACCCCTACTATCTCGCCGCCATGACCCATGCCGCGCCGAAGAATTCCGACATTACGGATTTCACCAATGAAGGCATGAAGGGCAAGACGATCGGCGCCCAGGGCGGCACGACGCAGGCCGACTATGCCGCCGCGGTCTATCCGGACGCCGACATCAAGCTCTATCCGACGCAAGACGAGGTGAACCTCGACATGGCGAACGGCCGTCTCGACCTGCAGGTCGGCGACATGATCCCGCTTCTCGACTGGGTCACCAAGAATGACGACGGCAAGGCTTGCTGCGAACTGATCGGCGAACCGATCACCGACAAGAAATTCGTCGGTGAAGGCGTGGGCATTGCGGTGCGCCAGGAAGACAACGACCTGCGTGAAAAGCTGAACGCCGCGCTGAAGGAAATCCGCGAGGACGGCACCTACAAGAAGATCAACGACAAATACTTCTCGATCGATATCTACACGATGAAGTAAGAGCTTTGGGGCGGCTTGGCCCGCCCGGGTTCTCTTGCGAAGTCTGCTCCCTCTCCTCCGTCATGGTCGGGCTTGACTCGACCATCCGCCTTCGCGGGTGCCGCGTGGCGATGGCAGCGGGGGGCGATGTTTGTCTTCAGGTCAGGCGGCTTCGGTCGCCTGTTTCATTTCTGAACGCACACCAAGCCGCCTGCTCAGACCGCCTCGGGAAATTCTCCACCTCTTCCAAGGGACTGACGAGAAACGGAAATGGATCGAGCACGCGTCTCGGCCGGAAATCCATACGGGCTTCGACGCCCGCCGCCCGGAGATCGTCGACATAGGACCCCGCGAGCCCGCTGGTGCTAAACCGTTCCCACATATGGCATCTCCCCTTCTTTCCGGGTGCCCAATGCGCCGGAAACGGAGTTGGTTCCGCCAAAAAACGAGGTTACCGATCACATTCTTGACCGCACAAAGCAGGCGCCGCTTGCCTCTCATTGCGCTGTCATCCTAACTACACGCATGCCGATAAATCGCCTCGAACGCTTTGCCCACAACCTCGACTGGAACCTGCTGCGAACCTTTGTCGTCCTGGTGGAGGAAGGCTCGATCACCCGCGCGGCAAACCGCCTGCTTCTGCAGCAGCCCGCCGTCAGCATGGCGCTGAAGCGGCTGGAGCAATCCGTCGGCCACAAGCTGATCGACCGCAGCCCCGGCCGTTTCGAGCTCACCGAAGCCGGCGAGCGGCTGCATGCACTCTGCCACGATATTTTTTCCGCCATCGTGCGCCTGCCGGAGGCCATGGAGCCCTCCGGCGAGGACGTCTCCGGCCACATCACCATCCATGCCGTCAGCCACGCCATGAACCCGGAATGGGACCGGGCGATCGCCGATTTCTTCCGGCTGCATCCGCGCGTCACCGTGGGCGTGACCGTCGAGACGACGACGGATGTCATCCGCTCCGTCGAGCGCGGCGTCGCGACGCTCGGCCTGTCCGACGGCATCATCCCGGAAGGTCTGGAGAAGATCCCCTTTTGCTACGAGCGCTATGCGCTCTATTGCGGCCGCGCACACCGGCTATTCGGCGTGCTGGACGCCAAGTTGGAAGACCTGCGCGGCGAGCCCTATGTCAGCTTCCTCGCCGATGTACTGGGCGGGCCGCATATGGGGCCGGTGACGGCGGTGCGCGCGGTCGGCTCCTTTGGCCAGCAGGTCCGCGCGCTCGCCTTCAATGTCGAGGAGGTGCTGCGCCTCGTCGTCGCCAATGCCGGCATCGGCATGCTGCCGGCGCATCTGACCGGGGCTGCGCTGGCCGCCGGGGAACTCTGGCAATTGCCACCCTATGACGACCTGCCAGTAACGGAAACCTTCCGCATCACCAATCCCGGCTCCGCGCTCAATCCGGCGGAGCGCGCCTTCCTCACCCATATCGCGGACGTGCCGCCGTGGCGCTGGGGCGAGCCACATCAATCGAACTGATATCGGCCGTCATTGCTATAAATTTGAAAAATGCCGACGGCTTGCTTAGGCCTATTCCTTCAAGACACCGGAGGGGGCCATGCAGACTTTCGACATCGCGATCATCGGCGGCGGCATTGCCGGTATCTCGCTCGCCTATTTCCTGAGCCCGCATCGCTCGGTCGTGGTGCTGGAGCGGGAAGATGCGCTCGGCTATCACAGCACCGGCCGTTCGGCGGCGGAGTTTACCTTGCGTGACAATGCGCCGCTGGTGAATGCGCTTGCCCGCGCTAGCCACGCCTTCCTGATGGAACCGCCCGCCGGCTTTGCCGATGTGCCGCTGCTTATCGAACGCGGCAGCATCATCCTCGGCATCGAGGACAAGGCGACACTGGTGCGCGAGCGGTTTGAGCAGGCAAAGGCGCTCGGCATCGCCGTCGAATGGCTGGATGAGGCCGCAATGCTGGGCCGTGCGCCGATGTTGAAGCCCACCTATGCCGCAGCCGCCTATTTCGACCCCGACTACTGGGACATCGAGGTGGACGCCCTGCTGCAATCCTATGCCCGCCATGCCCGCCGCCACGGTGCGCAAATTCTCGAAAAGCGGCAGCTGACCGGTTCCCGCCGTGTCGGGGATCGATGGCTCATCGAGACGAACGAGGAGACGATCGCGGCCGGTACGGTGGTGAATGCCGCCGGTGGCTGGGCGGATACGGTCGCCGAGCTCTGCGGCATCACTCCCATGGGGATCGTGCCGCACCGGCGCACTGCCATCACCGTCGACCTGCCCGAGGGCATCGACGCCAGCCGTCTGCCCGAGATCAACGAGGTGGAGGAAATCTTCTACTTCAAGCCGGAGGGTGGCCGTCTGCTCGCCTCGCCTGCCGATGCCACGCCGTGCGAAGCCGCCGACGTGCAGCCGGAGGAGCTCGACGTCGCCTATGCCGCCCACTATGTCGAGGAGGCAACGACGCTCAATGTGCGCCGCATCTTCAAGAGCTGGGCCGGCCTACGCAGTTTTTCCGCGGATCGCCTGCCCGTCATCGGCCCGGCCAAAGATGCCGAAAATTTCTTCTGGCTCGCCGGCCAGGGCGGCTACGGCATCCTCACCTCGCCCGCCCTCGGCAGCCTCGCCGCCGCCCTTCTGACGCAAAGCCCGGTGCCCGAGCCGCTGGCCCGCGAGGGTATCGGAGCTGACACCTTCAGTCCCGCACGCTTCCCCTGAAACGAAACGGGCGCCACAAGGGCGCCCGTTCTGGTTTTAGGCTTCCGCCGCCGGCGTACCGGCCGGCCGCGTTGCGCTGCGATCCTTCCAATACCGGTTGAGGAACAGCAGGATCGGGCCGCCGATATAGATCGACGAGGTCGTCGCGACGATGACGCCGAACAGCATCGGCCAGGCGAACGGTTTTACCGTATCGCCACCCCAGATCGCCATCGGCAGCAGCGAGACCGCGACGGCGAGCGAGGTGAAGATGCATCGCATGACCACCTGGTTGATCGACAGGTCGATCAGGTCCGAGAACGGCATCGACTTGTACTTGCGCATGTTCTCGCGCATGCGGTCGTAAACAACCACCTTGTCGTTGACCGAGTAGCCGATCAGCGTCAGCACGGCGGCGATGGCCGTCAGGTTGAAGTCGATCTGCATCAGCGAGAAGAAGCCGATCATCTTGGTGATATCCAGGATCAGCGTCGCAATGGCGCCCACGGCGAAGTGCCACTCGAAGCGCCACCAGATGTAGATCAGGATCGCCAGCATGCCGAGGCCGACGGCCAGGAAGCCGGAACGGGCAAGCTCGGTGGAAACCGTCGGGCCGACCACTTCCGTGCGCTCGAAGCTCGCATCCGGGATCACTTCGGCAACGCCGTCGCGGATCTTCTGGAGCGCTGCGGTCTGCACCTCTTCGCCGCCCGGCTGGCGCTGGACGCGCACGAGCACAGACGTGCCCTGGCCGAATTCCTGCAGCGCCACTTCGCCGAGGTTCAGGCCTTCCATCTTCTCGCGCAGCGGCGCGAGGTTGATCGGCGTCTTGGACGTCGCCTCCACCTGGATACCGCCGACGAAGTCGATGCCGTAGTTGAGGCCCGGCGTGAAGAACAGGATGATCGAGCTCGTCGAGATGAAGGCCGACATGGCGATGGCGATGTAGCGGCCGCGCATGAAGGAGAAGGTCGGAATGGCCCAAACCTGGCCGAACATCGAATGGATATCGATCTTCTTCATCTTCCGGCGGCTGACCACTTCGCGCATCAGGAAGCGCACGAACGTGATGGAGGTGAACATCGAGATCGCAAGACCGATGATCATGGTGATCGCGAAGCCGCGCACCGGGCCGGAGCCGAACATGAAGAGCAGAATCATGCCGACCATGGTCGTCATGTTGCCGTCGACGATGGTGGCATAGGCCTTGTTGAAGCCGACATCGAGCGCCTTCATGGCGCCTGCCCCGCCCGCCGTCTCTTCCCGGATACGGGCGTTGATGAGGATGTTGGCGTCCACGGCCATGCCTATGCCGAGGATGATACCGGCGATGCCGGGCAGCGTCAGCGTCGAGCCGAGAATGCCGAGTAGGCCGATCGTCAGGATCGTGTGCAGAACGAGGCCGAGATTGGCGATAAGACCCCAGGAGCCGTAGAGCACCTGCATCATCACCACGACGGCGGCAAGGCCGGCGAGACCGGTATAGAGGCCCATGCGGATCGAGTCGGAGCCGAGGTTCGGACCGACGGTGCGCTCTTCGATGATGGTGAGCGGGGCCGGCAGGGCACCGGAGCGCAAGAGCGCCGAAAGAACGGTCGCTTCCTGCGGGTTGAAGTTGCCGGAGATCTGGCCCTGGCCGCCGATGATCGGCTCGCGGATGACGGGCGCGGTCAGCACCTTGCCGTCGAGAACGATGGCGAAAGGCTTGCCGACATTGGCCTGCGTGATTTCAGCGAACTGGCGTGCGCCGGTCGAATCGAAGCTGAACGAGACGATCGGCTCGCTCGTGCGCTGGTCGAAGCCGGCCTTGGCATCCGCCAGACGGTCGCCCGAGATCGCGACGCGCTCTTCGACGGCATATTTGTTGTTGTCGTTGGCGCCGGGCAGGATGAGCACCCCGCGCGGCGCGACGCCGTTCGGATCCACGGTCTGGTCGACCATGTGGAAGCTCATCTGTGCGGTCGAGCCGAGCAGCTGGCGCAGGCGTGTCGGGTCCTGAAGGCCCGGCAGCTGCACAAGGATGCGGTCGCCGCCGACGCGCTGGATGAGCGGTTCGGCAACGCCGACCTGGTCGACACGGCGACGGATGATTTCAAGGCTCTGCTCGACGGCGGCCGACATGCGCTCGTTGATGCCGGCTTCCGTCAGCGTGACATTGATCACGAGGTCGGTGTTAGCGACGTCGATATCGGAAGAACCGCCGCCGAAGCCGAGCGTCGAGGTCGGCGCGGCAAGCTTGCGCACCTCCGGCAGGACCTTGTCGAGTGCGGCCTGGTCGGGCAGCGTGATCGTCAGGGTCGTGCCGTTGAGACGAGCGGCCGAGGCACGCTCGCCGGCGGTGCGCAGGATGGCGCGCGTGTCGTTCAACAACGAATCCATGCGCGCCTTGCGCAATGCTGCGGAATCCACTTCGAGCACGAGGTGCGAGCCGCCCTTCAGGTCGAGACCGAGGGTGACGGGGTTGGCGGGTAGATACCGCCCGTATTTCGCCTGCTGCTCAGGCGTCAGCACGTTCGGCACGGCCGCGAGCATCCCGAACAGGATGATGGCGGCGGAGACAAACAATGCCCATTTGGAGGTTTTCATGGGGTCGTTCCATTTCAACTGCGGGAAAGGCGCGACCACAAGCCGGCGCCCTCCATGGGATCGGGAATTTCAATCAGATGGCGCGCGCATCGGCACCACAAGGCCTCAGGCAGCAAAGACCGGAGGCGCGCGGCTGCGGAAAGATGCGGGGCGACCCGTCGCGGGTGCGCTATCATCGACAAGGACGGCGGCGACATTCGAGGCAACTTCGAACGGGTAGAGCAGAAGGCCGACGCCGGGAACAAGCGCCTTGCCGGCACCCTCGCCTTCCGGGAGGCCGGTCTTCGCCTTGGCGATCCGCCGTTCGGCATGGCCATTGGCCGGAAACCACAGTTCGTCACCCGCCGCAGAGAGCGGCGACGGCGCGACACCGCCCTCGGCGGCCGTGCGCTGGGGATGACGCGGAGCGTCTCCCGGCAGCGAAAACTGCGAGAGGAACACGGTGAAGAGCAGCACGAGGAAGCTGGCGGGTGCAAAACCCCGCTCCCACATCCTTGCCTCTTTACCGGTTCTGCCTGTCATTCCCGTCCGTTTCTTCGAAGGCGGGGCATGGCGCGAAGCGGGTTCGCAGCAATGCCGATGGTGCGCCAAGAACCATTTACGCCCTGCCAAGTCAAGTTCAGGGGTTAACGGTTCCTTGCCATGCCTGACGTTTCAGCCCTCAGAGATGATGGATCGTCACGTCGGGGCAGGCCTGGCGGGCGAGATCGCAGAGATGCTGGTGATGCGTGAGGTAGATCACCTGCCCGCCCGTCGCCATGCCGCCCATCACCCTGAGCGCATTGAGGGCGCGGCCGTCGTCGAAGGTCTCCATGATATCGTCGGCGATGAAGGGCACGATCTCGCGGCTGGCGGCGATCTCGTGATAGCCCGCGACGCGCAGGGCGAGATAGAGCTGGAAGCGCGTGCCTTTGGAGAGGTCCTTCGCCAGTTTCGAGGCGCCGGAGGCCGCATTGGCGACGAGGAATTCGCCCTCTTTCTCCAGCACCGTCGAAAGGCCGGCATATTCGCCGCCGGTGATATCGCGGAAGGTTTTCGACGCCCGCTCCATCATGGCGCTGCGATGGCGCTCGCGGTATAGCCGCAACGCCTGCTCGGCCGCCAGAATGCCGGCCCGCGTCGCCATGTAGCGCCGCGATTTTTCCGCGAGATCCACCAGGGCCGTGCGCCGCCGCTCCTCCAGCACCGCCGCCGCATCGCTGCCGGCGACTTTTGCCAGGGCTTCCTCGGCCCGCGCCCGCGCGACATGCTGCTCCTCGACCTGCCTGTCGAGATCATCGAGCCGCGCGGCGAGATCAACCTTCTCCGCCACAAGCTGGGTTTCGTCGACAACAGCCAGAAGCGCTTCCGCTTCGTCTATCGTGCCGGCGCGCATCTGCTGAACGAGATCACGCCCGACCTCCGAGATGCGGCTGCGAAGATCGTCGCGCTGCCGGTGGGCCTCGAGCAGGACTTCGGCTTCGGCGAGGCTGTCGCAGCCGAGAAAGGCGAAGATTTCGCCAAGCCGCGCGCTCAGCACGGCGCGGCGCTCGTCGAGCGCCCTCTCCTCGTCGTCCAATCTGACCAGCATGTCATCGATGGCGTTCGCCCGGTCGCGTACCGTCTTGGCTTCGGCAAGGCGGCGGTTGATGGCAGCGACGGCGGCGAGCGGATCGTCCGCGTCGAAGGGATGCGAAAGCGTTTCGGCAAGCCGGCGTGCGTGATTACCGTAATCCTGTTGGTCCCGTTGCATCGCCGCGATACGGTGATCGAATTCGGCGCGACGCTCGACATTCTGTGCCAAAGCCTGCATTCCGGGCAGCAGAGCGGCGACGCGCTCCGGCTCAGCGGGAGCGGCCTCCGTCGCCAGCCACGTGCCGGCGATCGACTGTTGCCAAGCTTCCAGCCAGGCAGCATCGGCAGCCTCCGCCTCCCTGGCTGCCCTGCCCCGCGCCTCGACGTCCGCCGTCGCGCGATCAAGCCGCTCGATTGCCGTCAGCCGTTGCGTCTGCGCCGCTTTCAGGGCGTCCTGCCTGTCCTCGGCGAGGAACAGCATTTCCTCAAAGCTCGTGTCCTCCGTCGCGCCATCCGGCAGGAAGTGCGCAAGGCGGGCCGAGATATCGCGGGCTTCGTTCTCGACAAGTCCGGCGTCGACCATCAGACGGTCCAGCGCCGCAGCCTTCTCCAGTGCGAGCGCACGCCGCTCCAGCCAGGCGGACAGATCCTGAAGCGTCCAACCAGCCGGAAGGCCTGCGCTTGCGACGCATGCAGCAACCTCGCCCTCGGCTTTCGCCACGGCCTGCTCGAACCGCACCGTTTCGCGCATAAGCATTTCGAGCCGGGTGGCTCCTTCGGCAACGGAGCGCTCCAGCAGGCGGTTTTCGGACAGGCGGTCGGCATTGCGCAGCCGTGCCTCGCTGGCGCGGTCGTCGTCCTGCATCCGAGCCTCGAAAGCGGCGGCCGTCTCGCGGTCTAGACGGGCGAGATGGGCCTGCCAGGCCGCATCGCGCAGGGCGCGGAGCTGGCCGGCCTGCTCGTCGCCCGCCGCCCCCGTTGCCGCCACCAGCGCAGCCAGCATGGCCTTCGAGGAAATGGCCTCGCGTTCGGCCGTCATAATCTGCTCACTATGCCGGCGAAGCGCCTCCGCCGCAGTCTCCTGCCGCCGGTGCAGGTCTTCCAGCACCGATGCGGTCGGCACGGCCATGCCTTGCAGCGCGGCATCCGTGCCGGACCATGGTGCAAGTTGCGTCCTTGCTGTATCCGCCTCCCGCCGTGCCAGCGCGACGAGGCGGCGGCTTTCACGCAGGCGCGCGGGAAGATCACCCGAGCGGGCAGCACGCAGGGCAGCGGAGAGCGCGGATTGCGTTTCGTCGTCGCTGCCCGCCTCCACCCCGGCAAAAGCTTCCGCTTTCTGGCGCGCGGCCTCCCGCGTCTCTTCCGCGTCCCTCAACTCGCGACGCGCAATCTCGTAACGCTCGGCGAGCGCCGCACGCCGGGAAAGCAGGCCGGTCAGGCGCTCGGCAAGACCGCCGGGCAGCACTATATCGGCGGGATCCGTCTGCGCCGGAAGGTCCAAGGCCTGGATGTTTGCCGCAATCGTCATGGCGAGCCTGTCGCGGTCGGCGATGCGGGAGGCAAGGTCCAGCGTGGCTGTGCGGAACCGCGCCTCCAGCGCAGAGCCGGAGAGTGCCGCAAGGTCCGCCTCAACGGCGAAAACCGCGTCGTCCTGCGCAAGCCCGGCCTGTTCGGCCATGCAGCGCTCGCGCTCACCAAGCATACGCGCCGCGCGGGCCGCGATTTCCGCCTCCTCGCGGGCGAGCTCGCCCGTCAGCCCGCGCCAGGTTGCGGGCGGCGTCTCGCCGAGCTCGAAAGCGCCGAGTTCCATGCGCAGCGCCCGCAGGCGCGCGAGAGAGGGCAGCGCGGTCAGGCAGCGTTCGGCCTGCTGGAGGGCGGCGCGTGCGGCAAGACGGGCCGCGGTCACCGCCTCGTGGTGCCCGGCGGCGGCATCGCGTTCGCGCACCAGAATGCCGTAGTCGCGCGCCGCGATGTCGAGCGCCTTGCGCTCGGCGGCGAGCGCCTCGATTTCGGCTTTCAAGGCGGAGAGCCCATGCCGGCGGCCGGCGGGACGGTAGAATTCGTCGGCCTCAGCCTTCAGCGCGGCAAGGCTGGACGCCATGTCGGAGAGGCCGGAGCTGGCGGAAAACAGCATGGCACCGAGTTCGCCCTCGCTCTTCAGAATGTCCTCGCCGCCCTTTTCGATGCTTTCGTCATCGAGCGAAAACATCGTGCGATAGGCATTGCGGTCCATGCCGCCGAGCACGGCGGCGAAGAGCGTATCCGGCAAGGGCCGGTCGTCGGCGGTGACCAACGAGGCCTGATTGCGCTTCAGGCGATAGGCTTCGTGATGCTCCGTGCCGACGGAGAAGCGGCAACCGACACGCATCAGTGGATAAGGATGCAGGAAGCCATAGGCGCTGGTGCGCTCAATGCCGAAGAGCACGTCGAGATAGGCGGAAAACAGCGTCGACTTGCCGGCCTCGTTGGGGCCGTAGACGAGGTGGAAATCCGGCTTGCCGGGTTGCGCCGCGCCAAAATCGAGGCTGCGCTCGGTGAACTTGCCGTAGCGGGTGAGATCGAGGCGGTCGAGACGCATCAGGCCCTCTCGCCTTCGCTGCCGAGGCGCGCCAATACGGCATCCGATCCCTCCAGCGCGAGGTCGGTAAGCAAAGCCTCCTCCGCCGCCTCGTCGCCCGCCAGCAGGCTGCGCGCCTCCTTGGGCAGCTGGCGCAGCACATCCGCCAGCGTCTCGCGCAGTTCCGCGCGATAGGCATCGGTCGTCACGACATCCTCGCGCATCAGCCGGGCGAGTTCGGTAATCGGCCCCGCATCGACACCGGCACCGGCAAGCGGCGCGGACACGGCAAGCTCCACGGCCTCGATCCAGCATTCGCCGAGCGAGGCCGCAAGGTTCTGCACCTCGCCGAGCAACAGGTCTTCATCGCGTCGCAAACGCCAGGCGAGCGGGGTTGCTCCCGTCATGGCAAGGCGCGCGACGAGATGGGCGCCATTGGCTGCCTCGCGGGCCTTGGCGAGCGTTGCTTCCGTGCAATCGAGCATGCCGGGCCAGTCATCGATGCCGGAAAGATCGACGGACAGCCGCTCGAACACCGCGACGGCGACGGGACGCTCCTCGCAGATGATGATGCCATCCTCGCCGATCGTGGCGAGCGTGACGCCCTTGCCACCCCCTTCGTTGATATCGCGGCCCTGCGGATTGCCGGGCATGACGATCCACGGCTGCTCGTGATGCACGCGCCGCTGGTGGATGTGGCCGAGCGCCCAATAGTGGAAACCGTGGGCGGCCAGTTCCGCGACGCTTGTCGGTGCATAGGGATCGTGACGGCTGCCGCCGGCAAGGCTCGTATGCAGCATGCCGATATTCACGGCATCGGCGACGGGTGCGCGAAAGGTCGGCAACAGCGAAGTCGGGGCATGCGGCTGGGCGAAGCTGACACCATGCACATGGATTTCCCGGCCGTTTGCCAGCGCACCAGCCTTGACCGGTTTGCCGCGTCCGTCGAAGAGATGCACGTTGGGCGGAAAGGTCAGTTCGCGGGTGATCTGCGACTGGGCATCGTGGTTGCCGCGGATGAGGAAGACACGGATACCCGCCGCATCCAGCCGCCGCATTTCCCCCATCAGAAAGAGCGCGGTGGCCATCGAGGTCTGCGCGCCGTCATAGAGATCGCCGGCGATCAGGACCGCATCCACCGCCTCACCGATGGCAAGGTCGACGATGCGTGAGAGCGCCTTGCGCGTCGCGCCGCGCACGAGGTCGCCGAGCTCGGCATTGCGCAGCGCCAGCGACGAAAGCGGCGAATCGAGATGCAGGTCTGCGGTGTGAATGAAGCGGAAAGGCATGGCCGGACAATCGCCTCCCCCCTCTTCCGGGTCAATGCTTGCAGGCCAAAGGGGACCTTTATGCAGGGGGAAATCACCCCACCCTGAAAAGGGCGTCGAAAAATCGAGAATAATGCTGGCGGCATGACCGTTCGCATTTACAGCGATCGTTCAATATCTATGATCAAATTATCCGAAAAACTTCGTGATCATTTGACATGGTCCCTCATAATACCTATATTCCACCTCATGAGTAGCACGATAGAAATCTCCCAAGGCATGTTCAAACTCTACCATCAGGTGAGCCGCCTGGTGAACGAGTGCATGATGGACGAAGGTGTGTCGCTCGCCCGCAGCAAGTTCCTGCTTCTTCTAGAATGCCAGGGCCCCCAGCGGTCGACCGATATTGCCTGCGCCCTTGGTTTCGCACCTCGTACGGTGACGGAAGCGATCGATGGTCTTGAACGCGACAAGCTGGTCAAGCGCGATCCCGATCCGAAGGACCGCCGTGCCAAGATCGTCTCGATCACGGATATGGGCCGGACCGTCATTTCGGCCGCCCAGCAGCCGCAACACAAGACGATCGAAGCGATCTTCGCCGTTCTGACCGAAGATCAGAAGCAGCACATGAAGGAAATCATCCGCTGTCTCAGCGAGAAGACCGAAGAGCTGCAACGGGAACGCGACAAGGACGAGGGCAATGCCGGTGTGGCGCCCGTGCGTTCACTGCAAGCCGTGAGCTAGTTTGAACAGTATGACAATCGAAAAGG
>NZ_JBLZPH010000010.1:0-12761 GCF_049199205.1 Shinella sp. M31
CGGCCCTTCACGGCCAGCTTGAAGACCGCGTCGAATTCCGGGTTTTCCAGCGTCACGTCGACAGAGCCGCCGCGCGGAATGGCGCCATAGGCGACGAGGAAGAGGTTGAGCAGCAGCTTCACCCGGTTCTTCGGGATGATGGCGCGCGGGCCGTTCCAGGTGATCTCGGTCTTCTTTTCGGCGGCGGCGAAATCGCGCGCGGCCTTTTCGGCCTCGCCGGTGTCGATCGACGCGCCGACGGAGCCGGAGGCGCCGAAGGCAAGACGTGCGAATTTGAGACGCACGGATGCGTTCAGCGCGCTGGTACGGATGAGGTCCATCGCCTCGGCATCGGCGCCGCCCTCGTCGAGCAGTTCGAGACCGTTGTTGATCGCACCGACCGGCGAGATGACGTCATGGCAGACGCGGCTGCACAGAAGCGCTGCCAGATCGGGACCTGTCAGCGTGAGGTTCGGGTTTTTCGCCATAAATTTCTCCTGGATCCACGCATTCTTTCATCGCGGGACGCCGTGTGAAGGCGCACGCGGGACCATTCCGCGCGCGACGCATAGCACGCCATGATTGCGCGAGGCGTGCTCGTTTTGAAGACAGCCATAATGACACCACATTTGGTAAACCGATTGTTAAGACCATAAGATCAAATTGCAGCATGGAACGGGGCCGAGACATCAAGGAAGGCAAACGGGACATGGCTGTTACAAATCTGGTCACGACGACATTCAGGCTCGCAATCGCGGCTTTTGTGGCGTTGCTCCTTGCCGTGCCTGCCCAGGCGCAGCAATCCAGCCAGTATTCGATGCAGGAAATCGTCGATGCCGGCCACGGCTTCTTCGGCGAGACCTCGGGCGGGCTTGCCAAGCTTGTCGAGCGCGCGTTCGAATCCTACGGCCTGCCAAATGGCTATATTCTCGGGCAGGAGGGCTCCGGCGCCTTCGTCGCGGGCCTCACCTATGGCGAAGGCACGCTCAACACCAAGAATGCCGGCCAGCATTCCGTGTTCTGGCAAGGCCCGTCGCTCGGCCTCGATTGGGGCGGCCAGGGCAGCCGCACGATGATGCTCGTCTATAACCTGCCCGACGTGAACGCGCTCTACGACCGCTTCGGCGGCGTCTCGGGCTCGGCCTATGTCATCGCCGGCCTCGGCATGCAGGTGAACGTCAACCGCGACATCGTTCTCGTGCCGATCCGCACCGGCGTCGGCGCCCGTCTCGGCATCAATGCGGGCTATCTCAAGTTCACCCGCCAGCCGACCTGGAATCCCTTCTGATATCCTCCTTCCGAATGAACCGGGCGGCTTGGCCGTCTGGTTAACCGAGAGTTGATTTCGCGGGAGCGCCCCCTCCCGCAAATCCGGGCAAGCGGCTATAGTGCCCCTGCCCGACATCCTGTTTGGACCCGCCGCGTTGGCTTGGACCCGTTTTGAAGCGAGTTGATCCGTGATCGAGTATGCCCTCCTCTTTGCGCTTGGCTTCCTCGCCGCCACGCTGACCGGACTGCTCGTTGCTCCGGCGATCCAGAAACGCATCGTCAAGTTCACCGAAGCCCGCATGAAGGCCACCATGCCGCTCAGCCCGCAGGAAGTGCGTGCGCAGAAGGACATGGCGCGCGCCGCCTTTGCCGCCGAAAACGCTCGGCTTTCCCAGAGCGTGCGCCGCGAGCGCGAAAAACGGACGCTGGAAATGGTGCGCAACGAAAGGCTTCTCGCCCAGGCTGCCGCCATTGGCACGGAAAATGCGGAGCTGCATGCACAGATTGCCGACATGAACATCGAGGCCGGCGACATGCGCTCAGCCTTCCGCCGTGAAGAGATGAAGGGCGAGCAGTTGAAAGCGGCCCTTGCCGGCGCCGATCGCGAGCTGCGCACCCGCCTCGCCGAGATAGACAAGCTCAACACCACCATCACCCATCTCCAGTCCGATATCGATGCGATGAAGATCGACATCGCGACGCAGGAGACGACGATGGAGAACCTGAAGAGCCGTATCGGTAACCTGAAGGACGAGCGCGACAAGGCACGCGAGGACCTGAAAGCGGCCAGCGAAAAGGCGAAGTCGCTGGAACTGCGACTCGGCCGCGAAGAAGCCCGCGTGCGCCAGCTCGAGACCCGGCTGACGCGCGAACTCGCCGGCGCCGCCGACAAGGACAACGCAATCGAACGGCGCATCGCGGAAATCAACCGCCTGCGCGACAAGGTGAAGACGTTGACCACCGAAAACAAGGAGGCCGCCAAAGCGGCCCGCACTGCCGGCATTGCCCGCACCCTGACACCGGGCCGGGTTACCCCGCGTCGCACCGAAAAGGCCGTGCCGCCCATCGACATCGTCGCGCTGGAAGAAGACGTGCGCAGCCAGGGCACGGCGCTTTCCGAGCGGCTGCTGGCGGCCAAGGTCGGCGACAATGATACCGCTCTGCGCGAAGAGATGGCCGATCTCGCCAGCAAGATGATCGTGCTGACCGCCGCGCGCGAAGGCGCAAGCTCACCGGTTCATGATCTGATCGCGGCACTCGACCCGAGCCTCGACGGCGACGACCGCAGCCTTGCCCGGCGGGTGCGCGAACAGATCGGCCGCGACGAGGCCTGACCCTGGGGAGAGCGTGAGCGGCGTCAGTCGATCCGGCTCATCGCCAGCGCAATCTGATAGAGCGCAATCCCGCTCGCCGTCGCGACATTGAGGCTGTCGAGGCCGGGCTTCTGTGGAATGCGCGCCGTATGAAAGCGGGAGAGGATGCTTTGTGGCAGCCCCTCGCCTTCCGTGCCCAGGACCAGCGCGATCCGCCGCGCCGCCGGAATGGCGGCGACCGAAACCGCACCGCGCGGCGACAGCCCCCATATCTCGAAGCCGGCAGCCGCCAGCCCCTCCAGCATCGCCTGGGCGCCGAGGCCGCGTGAAAACGGCACGCTCAGCACCGAACCGACGGAAACCCGGATCGCCTTGCGATAGAGCGGATCGCAGGAGGTTTCGTCGAGGAAGACGGCATCCGCGCCGAAGGCCGCGGCATTACGGAAGATCGAGCCGACATTGTCGTGGTTGGACAGGCCGCAGCCGGCAAGCACGAGGCTCGTTTCCGGCAGCCTACCGAGAAGCGACGTCCCGGCTTCCGTTGCGGGTTTGCGGCCGAGCGCCAGCACGCCGCGATGCATGTTGAAGCCGGCGACGGCATCGAAAACCGCAGCCGATGCGACATAGACCGGCACGTCGTCGCCGAAGGTCGAAAGCACATCGGCAAGGCCGGCCAGCCGGTTTTCCAAGAGCAGGATCGCGTCACAGGCAAAGCCGTTGGCTCTGACCTGCGCGCTGCCCAGCGTGCGCAGCACCACCGTGCCCTCGGCGATGAAGCGGCCGTCGCGGCCGGTCAGGTCCCGCTCGCGGATCGACACGAAACCCGCGATGCGCGGATCGCCGGGATCGTCGATGCGGACCGGTTCGCCTGCCATGCCCTGTCAGTTGCCCTTGATGTCGATTTCCGCGACGGTGCGGCCGGCGGCGATATCGAAGACGAACGCCTTGCGTGCGCCATCGGGCATCACGCCGTAGAACAGGATCTGCCCGCCCGAATTCGACACCGCGGACAGCGCAAAACCATCCGGCAGCGTCGCCGTCGCCTTGACCGGCGCGTCGCTCGGCACGGCAAGCCCGCCCGAAGCGGCGGAAAGGGCGGCGTCCGGCTTGCTTTCCCGCGTGTTGATCTTGTAGACAATGGCCGCGAGCACCGCCAGGAACATCAGGAACATGATGCCGCCCGAGACGAGCTGCAGACGCATCATCTTGCGGCGCACATTTTCCATGACGGGGTCGAGCGGCTTGTCTTCCTGATCGTCGTTTTCGATATTGGACATGGCGAACGCCCTTCCGGCAATGAGTAGATTGAACGATGACCGACCCCTTTAAAGAAGCCGACGCCACAATGAAAGTCCTGACGGTGCCGGATGATGCCGAAGGGCGCATCGACGCATGGCTCGCCGCGACGCTCGCCGGCGATTTCTCGCGCAGCCGCATCAAGGCGCTGATCGAGGAGGGTGCTGCCGTCGTCAACGGCACGGTCTTGAACGAGCCGAAGCGCAAGGTGCGCACCGGCGACGTCATCGAATTCACCATGCCCGCCCCGCGCGATCCCGAGCCGAAGGGCGAGGATATCCCGCTCGACGTGCTCTACGAGGACGACGACGTCATCGTGCTTGTGAAGCCCGCCGGCCTCGTCGTGCATCCCGCCGTCGGCAACTGGACGGGCACGCTGGTCAACGCGCTGATCTACCATTGCGGCGAAAGCCTGTCGGGCATCGGCGGCGTGCGCCGCCCCGGCATCGTGCACCGGCTCGACAAGGAGACGAGCGGCGTCATGGTCGTCGCCAAGAACGACCTCGCCCATCGCCACCTCTCCGACCAGTTCGCCGATCATGGCCGCACCGGCCCTCTGGAGCGCGCCTACCAGGCCATCGTCTGGGGCCGCCCGCGTCAGATCAAGGGCACGATCGACGCCCCGCTCGGCCGCGGCCATGACCGCACCAAGCGCGCCGTAAAGAATGAGGACGCCGACGACGCGCGCGAGGCCATCACCCATTACGAGGTGATCGAACGCTACGGCGAGACGGAGGACGGCACCAGCCTGGCCTCGCTGGTCGAATGCCATCTCGAAACCGGCCGCACGCACCAGATTCGCGTGCATATGGCCCATATCGGCCATCCGCTGGTCGGCGATCCCGAATATGGCGCCGCCTTCAAGACCAAGGCCAACCGCCTGCCCGAGGGCCCGAAGAGGGTCGTCGACAAGTTCCGCCGGCAGGCGCTGCACGCCTTCCTGCTGCAGTTCGAGCATCCCTCGACCGGCGAGACCATGCGTTTCGAAAGCCCGCCGGCCAAGGATATGGAAAAGCTGATCGAGGCCTTCCGCTCCATCGACGCGCCCTCGGAGCCTTGATTTTCAAGCCTTGATCCCCACTTTAGCAGAGTGCCGCAAAGTCCAGTTCATTCTCCCGCCTTCACGCAGCCGTGAAGCCCGCGGCGCCTTGAAACATTGTTTCGCCACACCTATCTTTAAGATCAGTGGGGCTGCCATACCCCATGGGGAGCATGGTTGCTGACGGGGATCCGGTTTTCAGGATCAAGCTCCGTACCAAGGCTTGCCGATATGGAAGCCGTCTCAGAAAGGGGTGCTGAATGGCCCGCAATACGCTGCCGTCGATCACGGCTGGAGAAGGTGGTCTCAACCGCTATCTCGATGAAATCCGCAAATTTCCGATGCTTGAGCCGCAGCAGGAATACATGCTCGCCAAGCGTTACCAAGAGCACGGCGACCGTACCGCCGCCCACGAACTCGTCACCAGCCATCTGCGCCTCGTGGCGAAGATCGCCATGGGCTATCGCGGCTACGGCCTGCCGATCGGCGAAGTCGTCTCCGAGGGCAATGTCGGCCTGATGCAGGCCGTCAAGAAGTTCGATCCGGAGCGCGGCTTCCGCCTTGCGACCTATGCCATGTGGTGGATCAAGGCCTCGATCCAGGAATATATCCTGCGTTCGTGGTCGCTGGTGAAGATGGGCACGACCGCCAACCAGAAGCGCCTGTTCTTCAACCTGCGCCGCATGAAGAGCAAGATTCAGGCGATCGACGACGGCGACCTCAAGCCCGACCAGGTCAAGGAAATCGCGACCAAGCTCAAGGTTTCCGAGGACGAAGTCGTCTCGATGAACCGCCGCCTCTCCGGCGACGCCTCGCTGAACGCGCCGATCAAGGCCGGCGAAGGCGAATCCGGCCAGTGGCAGGATTGGCTCGTCGACGACCATGACAGCCAGGAGCAGACGCTGATCGAGCAGGACGAGCTCGACACGCGCCGCGCCATGCTGGCCCGCGCCATGGGTGTGCTGAACGACCGCGAACGCCGCATCTTCGAGGCCCGCCGCCTCGCCGAGGATCCGGTGACACTGGAAGAACTCTCCTCCGAGTTCGACATCAGCCGCGAGCGCGTCCGCCAGATCGAGGTCCGCGCGTTTGAGAAGGTGCAGGAAGCCGTGCAGAAATTCGCAGCCGAACAGGCCCGCGCGGTCCGCGTCATCGAAGACGCGTAAACCTCTGCATTGCAAAGCTCTGAAACAAGTAAGGCCCGGCATCACTGCCGGGCCTTTTCTTTGCGTCCTGTTTCCTTACTGCGTGCTGGCCGTCGACCAGGCCTTCATCACCTTGTCGAAGGCCTCGGCACCGGCCGTCCCCTTGTCGAGGGTGATCAGCGCACGGCGGCCGTTGCGATAGGTGATCGGGATGTCGATCCAGCTGCGGGTGCGCAGCAGTTCAGTGTTCTTGGCGATCGCCTCGGGGAAGTCGTTGAGCGCGATCATGTGGAAGTCGTCGGTAATCTTCGCCGGCACCGCGATCAACGCATCGCCGCGGTCCTGCTCGGTCCGCTTCATTGCAACGCGCTGCACGCTTTCGATGCCGCCGCCTTCAAAATTTTCCGGCAGCGAGAAGACTAGCTCGACGATATGGCTCGCCGGCAACGACTTGTCGGCGTTGCGGCGGAAGGTGATAAGCGCGGTCAGGCCCTTGGAGGGCACGTTGACCTGGGCGCGCACGACCGGCTCCGGCTTGGCATCGCCACCCGGCGATTCCTCGGCGCTCGACCACGCAACCGTGCCTTCGATGGCCGTCGGCGCGGTCTGGCCGAGACGCTCCTCATAGAGGAACATCTTCTGCGCGACGCCGATGGCCGCCGGCTGCTCGCCGGTGGCGGCAGGCGTCTGCGTGTCGGTGGTCGTGGTCGTGGTCGTCGCCGTACCCGTATCGGTCGGCGTCACGGGCGTCTGCGTCGTGCCATCGGTGCCGGTGGCCGGCGTCGCGCCATCCGTGGTGCCGGCGGCGGTCGTGTCGGTGCCGGTTTCGGTGGTCGCCTCCGCCGGTTCCGGCGTCTGGGCGGCAACGGACTTGCCCTCTTCGGTCGAGACCCCTTCGGGGGCCGCCGCCGGGCCTTCGTCGACTTCCGTACCATCCGTCAGGAGGCGCTGGGTGAACTTGCCGCTGCTCTGGTCGGCCGAGGCGACCTCGGTCGCCGGCTTCGTCGCAGCACCATTTGCCTGCGTATCCGTGGCGGTCGTGTCGTTGGTCGTCGTGGTGGCCGGCAGGTTGCGGCCGCCCTCGGCGGTTTCGGTCTTGGCGTCAGGCGTTTCCTTGGTGGCCGGCGACGATGCCGTCAGGGAGGCGATGCGCTCGTTGACCCAGCCATTCACCGCATCGCGGTTGAACCAGTAGCCGGCACCCGCGCCGCCCGCGATAGCGATAACACCGATCAGCGCGGCGATGGCGCCGAAATTGATGCGCGACTTGCGCGGTTCGGCCCGGAAGGAGCGCTGCGGCGTGCGTGCTTCGACCGCCGGCGTCTTGGTCGCCGCATCGGTGAGGCCAGCCTGCTCCATCGACGAGGATGCCGTGGCAGCGGCAGCGCCGGCCGTCGGGGTAAAGCCGATGAGATCGTCGAGATCGCCCCATTCGCTCTTCTGCGCGGGCTGCGCCTGCTTGGGTTCTTCGGCCTGTGCCGCCTTCTCCTCGGGCCATTCCCAGGCCATCGGATCGGTGCCGGCGGCAAGGGCGGGTTCCTGCTTGTCGGCCGGGGTCGTGACCGGGGCGACATCGCTCCAGTCCCATTGCGCGTCCGCGGCGGGCATGCGGGCATCCGCGACGGGTGCGGCATCCGGTAGCTGCTCGTCGTGTACCGGGTAGGCTTCGGCAACCGGCTCCACGACAGCGGCAGCCTCGACAGGCCGCGCCTCGTCCTGCCGTTCCGGCTCCTGCCAGGAGGGCACATAATCGTCCGCCGGCTCGGCCGCAACCTGCCAGGAAGGCTCGACATGCGCCTCGACGACGGCCGGCTGCTGTTCGGGCTCTTCGACAACAGGCTCTTCCGCCACGGTTTCCACGACCGGCTCCGGTTCCTGTTCGGGCTCGGGCTCGGGCTCGGGCTCGGGAGCCTGCTCCTCGACGGCCACGGTTTCAGCCACCGGCTCTTCAACCGCCGGCTCTTCCACCCTGTTTTCTTCTTCGGGCTGCTCCGGCTCGGCAACCGCCTGCGCCACCGGTTCTTCCGCGACAGGGGCTGCCTCGACGGGCTGCTCTTCCGGCTCGTCAACGGCGGCGGGCTGTTCCGCCACCGTTTCCACGGGTTCCGGTTCTGCGGCCTCGACAACGGGTTCCTGAACGGTTTCCGGCGCAAGGTCGTCTGCGGGCAGCGCCTCGGCGTGCTCACCTTCGACATCGTTGATCGCCGCCTCGAGCTTGTCGAGCTGGCGCTTCACGAGGTCATCGGAAGGGCGCGGGTTCATGGATTCGAGCTGCCGGCGGACGGCGCCGCGGGCCTTCTCGTAAACCTTCTGCCGCATCTCGGCATTGTTGTCCGAGAGGCCGTCAACGGCCCTTCGAATGACTGCTACAAAATCCGCCATCAGAACTTTCCGTGGTGTCCGCGCGCTATCCCATTGGAATACGACACGGAACTGGTGTTAGGCTTGAGATTAATCCTCAAACGGGTCCGTCACAAGTATGGTGTCGTCCCGCTCCGGGCTGGTCGAAAGCAGGGCGACCGGCGCGCCGATCAGCTCTTCGACCTGACGGACATATTTGATCGCCTGGGCCGGCAGGTCCGCCCAGCTGCGGGCGCCGACCGTCGATTCCTTCCAGCCTTCGAGCGTGATGTAAACCGGCTCGACGCGGGCCTGCTGGCTCTGGCTCGCCGGCAGGTAGTCGATCTCCTTGCCGTCGAGCTTGTAGCCGACGCAGATCTTCAGCTCGTCCAGGCCGTCGAGAACATCGAGCTTGGTGAGCGCGATGCCGGTAATGCCGTTGGTCTTGACCGTCTGGCGCACCAGAACCGCATCGAACCAGCCGCAACGGCGCGGACGGCCGGTGTTGACACCGACCTCGCGGCCAACGGTGGCCAGATGCTTGCCGATCTCGTCGTTCAGCTCGCAGGGGAACGGGCCTTCGCCGACGCGGGTCGTGTAGGCCTTGGTGATGCCGAGCACGTAATTGATCGCCGTCGGGCCGAGGCCCGAACCGGCGGCGGCCTGGCCGGCGACGGTGTTGGAGGACGTCACGAAGGGATAGGTGCCGTGGTCGTTGTCGAGCAGCGCACCCTGCGCGCCTTCGAACAGGATACGCGCGCCGGAGCGGCGCTGCTTGTCGAGCAGATCCCAGACGCGGTCGATATAGGGCAGGATGTGGCCGGCAACCGAGGTCAGCTCCTCTTCGAGCGACTCGACGGAGATTTCGGCCAGGCCCATGCCGCGGCGCAACGCATTGTGGTGCGTCAGCAGGCGCTCGATCTTCGGGCGCAGTGTTTCGGGCTCGGCGAGATCGATCACGCGAATGGCGCGACGGCCGACCTTGTCCTCATAGGCCGGGCCGATGCCGCGGCGGGTGGTGCCGATCTTGGTGCCGGTGGCCGACGCCGCGTCTTCACGCAGCGCATCCAGGTCGCGGTGCAGGGAGAGGATAAGCGGGGCATTGTCGGCGATGCGCAACACTTCGGGTGTAACGGCGACGCCCTGGGCGCGCAGCTTCTCGACTTCCGCCACGAAGTGGTGCGGATCGACGACCACGCCATTGCCGATGACACTGAGCTTGCCGCGCACGAGGCCGGACGGCAGCAGAGCGAGCTTGTAGCTCACGCCGTTGATGACAAGCGTATGGCCGGCATTATGGCCGCCCTGGTAGCGAACGATTACCTCGGCCCGTTCCGAAAGCCAGTCGACAATCTTGCCCTTGCCTTCGTCACCCCATTGAGAACCGACAACTACGACACTCGCCATTTCACCTATCCCGTTTTCGCGCGAAAACGCGCAACCGTTTACGCACACGTAAGCGTGCGCCTGACACAAACCCGCGCATCTATACTGTGTTGTCTTTGGGAATGCGACCCTGTTATGACGGCCCACCTCCGCTTTTTGAATGACATTGTCTGCTTTTTCACCTTATCTGGGCCACCCGCCGGCACACCTCGCCTCTCCCCTTTCTCCATCCGGATCCTGTCGCCTTGAACACGAGAGCCTATTTCTACCTGTGCGTGACCTCGCTTTTCTGGGGCGCAAACTCGGTCGCGGGCAAGATTGCGGTCGGCCATGTCAGCCCCATGGTGCTGACGACGTTCCGCTGGGTCGTGGCCCTCACCATCATCCTCGTGCTGATGACGCCGCAGGTGAAGCGCGACTGGCCGGTCATCCGCAAACACTGGCTCCAGCTCCTGCTTTACGGCGTCTTCGGCTTCACCGCCTTCAACGCGCTGCTCTACACGGCACTCGGCTATACCAGCGCCATCAATGCCGTCATCGAGCAGGCCGGCATTCCCATGCTGATCTTCGTCTTCAACTTCGTGCTTTTCCGCATCCAGGCCTCGATTGCCCAGGTGGTCGGCTTTACCGTCACGCTCATCGGCGTGCTGGTAACAGCCGCTCATGGCGAATTCTCGGCGCTGGCGGAACTGGAGTTCAATTTCGGCGACGCGCTGATGCTGCTCGCCTGCATCGTCTATGCCGCCTATACGGTCGCGCTGCGCTGGAAGCCGGCGCTGCACTGGCAGAGCTTCATCGCCGCGCCGGCCTTCGGCGCGCTTCTGAGCGCCATTCCGCTGTTCTTCTGGGAACTGTCGCGCGATGCCGCCATCTTCCCGGATACGACCGGCTGGATGGTCGTGCTCTATGCCGGGATCTTCCCGTCACTGCTCTCGCAGGTACTTTATGTACGCGGCGTTGAAATGATCGGCGCCAACCGCGCCGGGCTCTTCATCAACGCCATCCCGGTCTTCGGCACCTTGCTGTCCGTATTGCTGATCGGTGAGACCATTCACGCCTTCCACTTCCTTGCTCTCCTCCTCGTCCTGGGCGGCATCGCGATAGCCGAATGGGGCCGCCCGAAGGAGAAAAAGGTCTGACGCCACAAGAATTCACCGGTAAATCCTTGTATTTAAAGCGTCTTCCTCCCTAAAACTGACGCGGCTTCTTAAACCTTGTTTAGATTTTTAATGGTGCAGTCCGCGCACTATTGCTCTCTCCAGGTTTATGCCGTGAAAAACATCCGAATCGCCACCCGTATCTACCTTCTCACCGCCATGGCGCTCGTCTTCATGGCCGCCGCCATGATCTACAAGACCCAGGCCGCCAATGAGGAGGTGAACGACGAACGCCGCCAGATGCTGCGCAACGTCACGGAATCCGCCATCTCCGTCATCGCCTCCTACGAGAAGCTCGCCAGCGAAGGCGCGCTGACCGTGGACGATGCCAAGGCACGTGCGATCGCCGACGTGATGGTCATGCGCTTCGGCGAAGGCGGCTATTTCTTCATCAACGGCTTCGATGGCACGATGATCGCCCATCCCTTGAACGCCAAGCTCATCGGCACGGATGTTCGCGGCCTGAAGGATGCCAACGGCAAGGCTTTCAATGTCGAACTCATCAATCTGGCCCAGAACCCCGGCCGCGGCTTCGTCGATTATGTCTGGGACAAGCCCGGCCAGAGCGAACCCGTCGAGAAATTCTCCTATATCCAGGGCTTCAAGCCCTGGGGCTGGGGCGTCGGCACCGGCGTCTACGCCGATGACCTCGCGGCACAATATTATACGTCGATGACCACCACCGTCGTCATCACCCTGCTCGCCGGCATCGCAACGCTCGCCGCCGCCCTCCTCATCGGCCGCTCCATCAGCCGCCCGATCAATCGCCTGAAGGACGTGATGCTCGAGGTCTCGCGCAACGAGACGCAGTCGACTGTGCCGGATACGGACCGCAAGGACGAGATCGGCAACATGGCGGACGCCCTCGTGCTGCTGCGCAACTCGGTCATCGAGCGCAATGCGCTGGAAATCCGCCAGCGCGAACAGCAGGGCATTCTCGACGACGAGCGCAACACCAATGAGGAGCGCCAGGCCTCCGTCGCGCGCGGCCAGTCGCGTGTCGTCGATACGATCGGGTCCGCGCTGGAGCGCCTTGCCCAGGGCGACCTCACCGTCTCCGTTCCGGAACTCGGCGCCGAATACGAGAAGCTGCGCCGCGACTTCAACGGCGCCGTTGCATCGCTGAAATCCACCATCGCGGCGATTGCCGAATCCACCGCCGTGGTCAACGGCAGCGCCGGCGAGATCAGCCGCGCGGCCAACGACCTCTCGCAGCGCACCGAGCAGCAGGCCGCCTCGCTGGAGGAAACCGCCGCCGCCCTCGACGAGATCACCGCCGCCGTACAGAACTCCACCACCCGCGCCGAGGAAGCCAAGCGCATGGTCTCCGACGCCCGTGCGGGCGCTGCAAAGTCCAGCGAAGTCGTGCGCAGTGCCATCGACGCAATGGGCCGCATCGAAAGCTCGTCCTCTAAGATCGGCGAGATCATCGGCGTCATCGACGACATCGCCTTCCAGACGAACCTGCTGGCGCTCAATGCCGGCGTCGAGGCAGCGCGCGCCGGGGAAGCCGGCAAGGGCTTTGCCGTCGTCGCGCAGGAAGTGCGCGAGCTTGCCCAGCGCTCGGCCAATGCCGCCAAGGAAATCAAAACGCTGATCAATGCCTCGTCGACCGAGGTCTCTGCCGGCGTCTCGCTGGTCGAGGAAACCGGCACGTCGCTCAGCGATATCGAGCGCCGCGTCAATGAGATCAACGACCGCATCGTCTCGATTGCCACTGCCGCACAGGAGCAGGCCGTCGGTCTTCGCGAAATCAACACGGCCGTCAACCAGATGGACCAGATGACCCAGCAGAACGCCGCCATGGTGGAAGAGACCTCCGCCGCCAGCCAGACGC
>NZ_JBLZPH010000100.1:0-27127 GCF_049199205.1 Shinella sp. M31
ACCCCGAACAGCGCGAGGCGGTCGAGACCGTCGACGGCCCCGTTCTGGTGCTCGCGGGTGCGGGCACCGGCAAGACGCGCGTGCTCACTACCCGCATTGCCCATATCCTTGCCACCGGCCGCGCCTTCCCGAGCCAGCTGCTTGCCGTGACCTTCACCAACAAGGCGGCGCGCGAGATGAAGGAGCGCATCGGCCTCCTCGTCGGCGGCGCCGTCGAGGGCATGCCATGGCTCGGCACCTTCCACTCCATCGGCGTGAAACTCCTGCGCCGCCATGCCGAACTCGTCGGGCTGCGCTCGGATTTCTCGATCCTCGACACCGACGATGTCGTGCGCCTGATCAAGCAGATCCTGCAGGCCGAAAGCATCGACGACAAGCGCTGGCCGGCAAAACAGTTCGCCGGCATGATCGACGGCTGGAAGAACAAGGGTCTCGACCCGGCGCAGATCCCGGAAGGCGACGCCCGCGCCTTCGCCAACGGCAAGGGCCGCGAACTCTATGTCGCCTACCAGAACCGCCTGAAGACGCTGAACGCCTGCGACTTTGGTGACCTGCTTCTGCACCCGATCCGCATGTTCCGCGCCAATCCGGATGTGCTGGCCGAGTACCACCAGAAATTCCGCTATATCCTCGTCGACGAGTATCAGGACACCAACACCGCCCAATATATGTGGCTGCGCCTGCTCGCCCAGCGCCCCAAGGGCACGCCACAGAATGTGTGCTGCGTCGGCGACGACGACCAGTCGATTTATGGCTGGCGCGGTGCGGAAGTGGACAACATCCTGCGCTTCGAGAAGGATTTTCCCGGCGCCAAGGTCGTAAAGCTTGAGCGCAATTACCGCTCCACCGCCCATATCCTCGGCGCCGCTGGCCACCTGATCGCCCATAACGAGGACCGGCTTGGCAAGACGCTCTTCACTGACCGGCATGACCCCGAGGATGACAAAGTCGTCGTTCACGCGGCCTGGGATTCGGAAGAAGAGGCACGCGCCGTCGGCGAGGAGATCGAGCAGCTCCAGCGCAAGGAGCACAAGCTCAACGACATGGCGATCCTGGTGCGCGCCTCCTTCCAGATGCGCGAATTCGAAGACCGTTTCGTCACGCTCGGCCTTAACTATCGCGTCATCGGCGGCCCGCGCTTCTATGAGCGCCTCGAGATCCGTGATGCCATGGCCTATCTGCGCCTCGTCAGCCAGCCGGCCGACGACCTCGCCTTCGAGCGCATCGTCAACACGCCGAAGCGTGGCCTTGGCGATACGACGATCCGCAACCTGCACGACTATGCCCGCGCCCGCGACATCCCCATGCTCGCCGCCGCGGCCGATATCATCGAGACGGACGAGCTGAAGCCGAAGGCGCGCAAGGCGCTGTTCGATGTCGTCACGGATTTCCGCCGCTGGCAATCGCTGCTGGAGACCACGCCGCACACCGAGCTTGCCGAGCAGATCCTCGACGAGAGCGGCTATACCGCCATGTGGCAGGCCGACAAGTCGGCCGAGGCACCAGGCCGGCTGGAAAACCTCAAGGAACTCATCCGCTCGATGGAAGCGTTCGAATCGCTGCGCGGCTTTCTCGATCACGTTTCGCTGGTCATGGATGCCGAGCAGAATGCCGAGCTCGATGCCGTTTCGATCATGACGCTGCACTCGGCCAAGGGCCTCGAATTCGAGACCGTTTTCCTGCCCGGCTGGGAGGAAGGCCTCTTCCCGCACCAGCGCGCGCTGGATGAAGGCGGCCGCTCGGGCCTGGAGGAGGAGCGGCGCCTTGCCTATGTCGGCATCACGCGCGCCAAGCGCCGCTGCCACATCTGGTTCGTTTCCAACCGCCGCATCCACGGCCTCTGGCAATCAACCCTGCCCTCGCGTTTCCTCGACGAATTGCCGGAAACGCATGTGGAGGTCGCCGAGGTCGAGCAATCCTATGGCGGCTACGGCCGTGGCGGTGGTTACGGCCAATCGCGCTTCGACAAGCAGGAGCCGTTCCAGAACGCCTATTCGACGCCCGGCTGGCGCCGCGCGCAGGCGAACCGCACCGATGCGACCCGCGACAACTGGGGCTCCCGCTCCGGTCATGCGGTGGAACGCATCGGTTATGGCGAAAGCGGCCCGCGCTCGAAGACGATCGACGGAGAACTGGTGGCGAAGTCCACCACGACCGAGCCGTCGAAATTCTCCGTCGGCGACCGGGTCTTCCACATCAAGTTCGGCAACGGCAACGTGTCGGCGATCGAAGGCAACAAGCTGACGATCGATTTCGACCGCGCCGGCCAGAAGCGCGTGCTCGACGGGTTTGTCAACAAGGCGTGACGGCCCCGCATTCCCTCTTGTCAGGATGCCTTGCGGATCGTCCCAAGACGCACGGCACGCTCTTCCGGCGTCCAGATTTCGCTACCGTCGCGGCGGCGCGTACGACGGTTTAGCTGGAAGCGGTTCACCAGTTCGCTGAGCGTGATGGCGCCTTCCGCGAGGCTCTGGCTGGTCGCGGTCGTGTGCTCGACCATTGCGGCGTTTTCCTGCGTGATGCGGTCGACGTCGCTGACCGCCGCACTAATCTCCTCCAGGCCGCTCGCCTGCTCGGCGGCGGAGGTGGCGATGGCATCGACATTGTGGTCGATCTCTTCGACGAAACTCTCGATTTCGCGCAGCGCCCGCCCGGTTTCGCCGACGAGTCGCACCCCCTCCCGCACTTCCGCGCTGGAATTGGTGATCAGCGTCTTGATCTCGCGTGCCGCCTTGGCGGAGCGCTGGGCAAGTTCCCGCACTTCCTGCGCCACCACGGCGAAGCCCCTGCCCGCCTCGCCGGCGCGAGCGGCCTCGACACCGGCGTTCAGCGCCAGAAGGTTCGTCTGGAAGGCGATCTCGTCGATGACGCCGATGATCTGGCTGATCTCGCTCGATGCAGCCTCAATGCGCTGCATGGCGCTAACCGTGTTGTTCACGACATTGGCCGATGTGTTGGCCGAGACGCGGGCATCCTGTACGAGCTTGCGGGTCTCGCGGGTGCGCTCCGTCGAGGAGCGGACGGCAACCGTCGCCTGCGTCAGCGCAGCCGCGGTCTCCTCCAGCGCGACCGCCTGCTGGCGGGTACGCTCGGAAAGCTCCTCGGCCGCTTTGCGCATGTCCTGCCCGCTGCGGTTTTGCGTATAGGTCTGGTCGAGGACCTGCGAGAGGGTTTCCTGGAAGGCGCCGATCGAATTGTTGAAATCCCGCCTGAGCGGCTCGAATTCCGGAATGAAGTCGTTGTCGATCGTCATGCGGATATTGCACTGGGCAAGACGACCAAGACCCGCGCCGATCTCCTCGATAGCCCGCACGCGCTCCGTCACGTCGGTCGCGAACTTCACGACCTTGAAAACCCGGCCATCGGCATCGAGGATCGGATTGTAAGAAGCCTGGATGTGGATCTTGCTGCCAGCCTTGGTGACGCGCGTGAACTGGTCGGAAACGAAATGCCCCTCGGCAAGCCGCTTCCAGAAGTCGCGATAGGCCGCGCTTGCCACCTGTTCTGGCTCACAGAACATGGAATGGTGCCGGCCGACAATCTCGGACAATTGATAGCCGAGTGCCGACAGGAAATTGCCGTTGGCGGTCAGGATCTTGCCGTCGGGGGTGAATTCGATGACGGCCTGCGCGCGGCCGAGCGCGGTCAGCTTGCCATCGTCCTCCATCGCCTTGCGCTTGGCGGCAGTGATGTCGGTCGCGAACTTCACCACCTTATAGGGCTTGCTGCCGCGGAAGACCGGATTGTAGGACGCCTCGATCCAGATTTCGCGCCCGCCCTTGGCAACGCGCTTGTACTGGCGCTGGTCGAAGCGCCCCTCGGCCAGCTGCGCCCAGAAAGCCGCGTATTCGGCAGAGCGTGCCTCTTCCGGCTCGACGAAAATGCAATGATGTTTGCCGACAATCTCCGAAAGTTCGTAGCCGACGGCATCAAGAAAATTCTTGTTGGCATGCAGAATCTTGCCCGTCAGATCGAATTCGATGATCGCCTGCGACTTGTTCATCGCAGCAAGCACGGCGCGGGCATCCATTCCAAAATCGAAAGCAGTCACGTTCGTTCCCCAACCCAGTGGATTGGCAAGAATTGACCGAAAATTGTTAGCGTTTGCTAAACCAAAACCGTTGTCCGGCATAACATTTGTAAGAAAAGTACGACAAAACGAAAATCGGCGCCCGAAAGCGCCGATTTTTGAAAGAGGACATTGCGGTGCCGATCAGGCGCCAGCCTTGCGGTAAAGCGCGGCGAGCTGCGTGCGGGACGATGGGATTTCCGGCACGACGACCATCATCGTGATGTGGCCGCGCTTGAAGGCATTGAGGAACGGCTCGTAGTTCTGGAAGGCGACGCAGCCGTGCGAGCCCTTCTGGCCACGCAGAAGGTTGGTGTGTGTCAGAAGACCCGTGCGGTTCTTCGGATCGCGTCCGTCGACGGAGAGCATGCGAATGGCTTCGACGCCGTGGAAGCGCTGCTCGCGCATTCGGAGGCGATAGATGCCGGTCGGCGTCGGGCCGGTCATCTTGACATGCTCGTAGCGCGGATTGTCGCGCATCTTGCCGATGCCGGAATGGGCGCGCAGCTTAGTGCCGTCGGGCATGTAGACGGTCGCGCTGGACACGTCGTAGATCGCGACCTTCGTGCCGCGGCCCGGCCAGCCCGTGCTGGAGCCCTTGCTCTTGAAGAGATCGCCGAACAGCGAACGCTCGGGCTTGACGAGCGCGATATCTTCTTGCTTGTCCTTCGCCTTGGCGTCGTCGCGCTTGTTGGTGCGCGCAACGGGCTTTTCCTCGACGACGGGCTTTTCGATGGTGACGGTTTCAAGCGCCGGGCGTGCTTCCGGCAGCGGGATTTCGCTGAGGAGGTTTTCTTCCTCGATATCCGGCTTCTTCATGACGAGGCCGAAGGGCTGGATGTCCTTGCGGGCGGATTGATCCTCGATGAGCGCGGTGACGAGCGTCGGCTGGCCGGTAATGGCCTTTTCCTGCTCGACAGACCGTTCGGCGCGGGCCACGGCCGCATCGATCATCGCGGCCTTCGCCTTTTCACGCTTCACGACGGCGGCAAGCTGCAGGGAGATCTTGCGCTGGTGCGCGACCTGGATCGCCTCGGCGGTCAGAAGTTTCTGGCGAAGCTCGCTTTCCGACGGCTTGGAAAGGCGTCCGAATTTCTGGATTTTCAGCGAGCGCTCGGCGCTGCTCCTGTCCGTCGCGAGCGATGCGACATGAAGGGGAGCCGACAGGCTCTTCTTGCCCTCCGAGAGCGAAGAGGCCGCATGCTGCATCGCGCCCAGCGTCGAGACGACGGCCCAGGCGGACCCGGCGATGACGCCGCAAGCAAGCAATGCGCTGAGAAGGATACCGCCGGAACGACCCGAACGGGTTTTCGCCGCGGAACGCGCGGAACTGTACACAGACGCCATGATACTCGTTACCCGAAACTCGTTACTCGACGCAGCCGCGGAAACAACACTCCGCGCGCCGCTACGCTGGCGGCGGTGGGAGCCACGGGCTCCAGAGTTCCGCCGAACGAGCAAAGAATGACGAAATATGGTAAGCAATTCCTAAACGGCGCCTCGTGTTTTTGAAAGAGTTTGCCGGGCGGTCCTCAACACCCGGCGAAACTGCCCTGTCACGAGAATGCGGCGCTCGCGTGTCCGAGCGCCGTCGCCTCCCTAGAATTGGGGATGCCGGTTTAACCAGTCGGTCGCTTTTTCGTAGGCCGCGGCCGCCGAGAGCACATCCCGGTCCGCCCGCGCCGGACCGATGATCTGTATGCCGGCCGGCAAGCCGTTGTCGCCGAAGCCCGCCGGCATGGCGGCGACGGGCAGGCCTGCCAGAGTCGGGCCGATCACCACTTCCATCCAGCGATGATAGGTATCCATCGCCCGCCCGCCGACCGTCTTCGGCCAATCCAGTTCGGCATCGAAGGGGAAGACCTGCGCGGAGGGCAGGATCAGGAAATCGTATTTTTCGAAAAGACCGGCGACATGGCGGTGCCAATCGCTGCGCGCCAGCGAGGCGGCATAGACGTCCTTTGCCGCAAGCGTGTGGCCGTTTTCGATCTCCCAGATCATCTCCGGCTTCATGTTTGCCCGCTTTGCAGGATCAGCATAGTCCGCCGCCTGACCGTTGGCGACGAGGAAATGGCGTAGCGTGCGCCAGGTCTGCCAGAGCTTGTCCATGTCGAAACCGGGTACGACATCCTCGACGGTGCAGCCAAGGCCGCGAAAAACATCGAGCGAGGCACGGCAAAGCTCCAGCACGCCGGGCTCGAAGGGCAGATAGCCGCCGAAATCGCCAAGCCAGCCGATACGCGCGCCGGAGAGATCGCGGTGCGGGTCATAGGCCAGGCTTTCATCGGTCAGCGACAGCGGGTCGCGCGGATCATGCCCGGCCTGCGTGGCAAACAGCGCAGCGACATCGGCGACCGTACGGCCCATCGGGCCGTTGACGGCGAGCTGGCCAAGGAAGAGCTCGTTGCCCAACGACGGGATGCGGCCGAAGGACGGGCGGAAGCCGATGACATTGTTGAACCCGGCCGGGTTGCGCAGCGAGCCCATCATGTCGGAGCCATCGGCGACCGGCAGGATCTGCACCGCAAGCCCCGCCGCCGCACCGCCGGAGGAACCGCCGGCGCTCTTGGCCGTATCGTAGGGATTGCGGGTGACGCCGAAGACCGGATTGTAGCTGTGCGAGCCCAGGCCCATTTCCGGCGCATTGGTCTTGCCGATGATGATGGCGCCCGCCGCGCGGATCCGCTCGACATGGATGTCGTCATAGTCGGGCACGAAATCCGCATAGTTCGCCGAGCCGAAGGAGCACAGGATGCCCTTGGCTTCCGACAGGTCCTTGATGGCGAAGGGCATGCCGTGCAGCCAGCCGCGGTATTCGCCGGCCGAGAGCGCCCGGTCGGCCTCCTCCGCCTCGGCCAGAAGCTCCTCCGCCGGCCGCAGGCTGACGATAGCGTTGATGCGGGGATTGATCGCCGCGATACGGTCGAGATAGGCCGCCATCACGCTTCGGCAGGTCAGCCGGCGTTCGGCGATGGCGGCGGAAAGGGCAAGGGCGGAAAGGGCGGTGATGTCCTGCAAGGTCGGCTCCGGCATTTGTCTGTGACAGAGCTAGCAGGCCGTTTGCGGAAGCGCCAGCCCGGCCTTTCAGCCCAGCTGTGCACTTTGGCGGAAGGCCAGCGCCAAGAGCGCCACGGCGGCAAGCGAGCCCAGCGTGCGGACGTGGTTCCACATCACCCAGACATCGAGATAGCGCTGCCAGAGTGTCGCCTGCTCGGCGCTGCCGGCAGGGGCCGCGGCGAGCGCATCGTTGAGCGGTACGTTGAAGACCGCCGTTACGCCGAAAACCGCGACGAGGAAGACGATCCCGCCCGCCGCCGCCATCAGCCCCGCCGCGCCGCCCTGCATGTAGCCAAGGACTGCCAAAGCGAGCGACAACAATGTGGCACCGAAAAAGGCGGAGAAAAACAGCGGGTTCTGGATGACCGCGTTGATCACATTCATGGCCGCAGCACCCTCGGTCGGCGACAGGCGCGCAAACGCCGCCATGATGCAGACGGAGAAGATGAAGAACAGGCCCGCATTGAGCGCCGTCGCCAAAATGGCGAGGAAGGTCAGGATGGGAAACAGGCTTGCCATGGTCAGGTCCTCCAGAAACCGGCTGCGGCCACATCGCGGGCAAAATCGGCAAAATCGCGTGGCGGACGGCCGAGCACGCGGTGAATATCGTCGCTCAAGCGCTCGTTGCGTCCGTCGAGCACCGATCCGAAGAGATAGCTGACGAGCCAGATGACGTCTTCCGGCATCTGCGCCCCCCGCAACATGTCTGCGTAGGCATCGATAGTAACGGGCGTATAAGTGACTGCACGATCACCCGCCGCCGCGAACTCCGCCACCGCTTGCGAAAACGTCATCAGCCGCGGGCCGGTCAGTTCGTAGGTCTGGCCCGCATGCCCCTCCTCCGTCAGTGCCGCCACGGCCATGTCGGCGATATCCGCCGTATCGACGAAGGGCTCGCGCACCGTGGCCGAGGGCAGAACGAGCTCGCCGGCAAGGATCGGCTCGGCAAACAGACCCTCACTGAAATTTTGGAAGAACCAACTGCCGCGCAGCACCGTCCAGGCGATGCCGGCCTCCTTCATTGCCTCCTCGCTGACTTCGGCAGCGTCCTCGCCCCGGCCAGAGAGCAGCACGAGACGCTGGACACCGGCTTCTGCGGCAAGGCGTGAGAGACGGCGGATATCGTCATCGGAGCCCGGCACCGCGAGATCGGGCTGATAGGCGATGTAGACGGCATCCACGCCCGCAAGGGCTGCCGGCCAGCCGGTGGCATCGCGCCAGTCAAACGGGATCGCCGCCGAGCGCGAGCCGATCCGCACGTCATATCCCCTCGCCCGCAACCGCTCGGCCACCGGACGCCCGGTTTTTCCTTCGCCACTCAAAACCAGAATGCGCTTCATGTCTCATTCTCCAAAATGTGAGCTTTACTCATATTTGCAAAATGTGAGGAATCCTCGTATTTGTCAAGCATGATTTGCGACGACCGGTGGAGAGAGCGATGAACGACACGCAGATGCGCCGCGCGCCGAGCCAGAAGCGCAGCCGCGACCGGGTGGATGCCATCCTTGCCAATGCAACGGAGATGATTGCGAAAACCGGCAGCGATGCGCTGCGCATGAGCGAACTTGCCCAGCGTACAGGCATCTCGATCGGCTCGCTCTATCAATACTTTCCCGACAAGAGCGCCGTCGTGCATGCGCTCGCCGAACGCTGCAACGAGGAGAGCCGCGCCTGCATCGCAGAAGGCCTCTCCACCGTCTCCAGCATGGAAGACCTCGCCACCGCCTTCGGCGCGCTGATCGACACCTATTATGCGATCTTCCTTGCCGAGCCGGTCATTCGCGACATCTGGTCCGCCGTTCAGGCCGACGGCGCCTTGCGGGCGATGGAGGTGGAGGAAAGCCGCCGCAACGGCGCCCTGCTCGGCGCGCGGCTGAAGGCGCTGCGGCCGGCGGTCGATCCCGCGAAAATCGACGCGACCGCCCTGCTCGTCATGCATCTCGGCGAAGCCACGATGCGGCTTGCCGTCTCCGTGGGGCGGACGGAGGGCGACGCCCTGGTCGAGGCTTACAAGCGCATGGCGATCCGGGATCTTACGGCGCTATAGAACGGCCCTACTTCGCCGCGCGGCGCTGCTCCAGCACTTCCGCCGCTTCCAGCAGCGTGGCGAAAAGATAAGAAATCCGGTCGCTGCGCGTCTCGCCATACCAGATCTGCGGCACCATCACGCGAAAGCGCGTCTCCAGCAGGTCGGCCAGCGCCTGCGTGTCGCCCATCCATTCCAACGCATCGGCATAGAGGTTCATCACGCTCGGCGCGGGGAAACGCATCAGCAAATCCTCGAAGCCGCGCTTCACCAGATCGGGATCGCACAGCGTATCGGCAAGTTCGTGACTGCCGACATCGGTGTTGGCCTGCTGGATCAGCGCATAGAAGCCCATCCCGAAACGGTCCTCGGTCAGCTTTGCCGCGCGGCGGGCAAAATCCTCGAGATCGCGCTCATCCCGGCCAAGCCAGCGCGGCATGATCATGCGGGCATGCGCGCGGCACAGATCGATATTGTAGCGATCGAGCAGCCAGGCGCGCTCGAAACGGGCCTTGAACGTCTCGAAACTGCCCTCGTTGGCCGAGCGGCGATAATCGCTCATCCGCCAGCTGAAATCGTTCGGATCGGCCTGACTGTCGAGCACCGCGTCCGCTTCCTGCAGCAGCGCTTCATGACCCTTCCACTGGTCGGCTCTGACGTCCCGGCCCCAGCTGGTGCCGCGCCGCACGAAGGCCGCCACGCGCAGCGCATCGGCATAGATGGCAGCGGAAAAGGCGGACGGACTGCGCTCGAAGAACGCCCGAAAAGGAGCAAGCCCGTCCTCATATGCCTGGGCAAATTCTTCCTCGCCGGGCAGTTCCAGGAATGGTTCAAGGAACCAGTCCCGCACCAGCGAATAGAGCGGCTTGCCGTTTTCCGCGATGACACCGCCCGTCCGTGCCGCCTCGAAAGCCCGCTGGTAGGTCTCGAAATCACCATTTCGCCACGCCGCGCGCAGGACGTTGCGCCGCGGGATGAGGGCCGGGATCTCGTCATGAAGCTCGACGAGGGAGAGGTCGTAGTCGCGAACCAGTCGTTCTTCGTCGGAAAGCGGCTCGAATGGGGCGACTGGTGCACGACCGAAAATCCGCCCCCGAAGACCGGCGAGAATATCCTTGAACCCCATATCGCTCCACTCTTCCGGGCAGGGCCGCCTGCCCCGCAATTCTCAGAATACACGGCAGACGGCTGCCAGCCGGCCGCTATTCGCCGTCCATCACCGTTTTTTGAAGGTGGCCGACTCTTGCGCCGTCGCGCCTGTGCTACATTTGACGACGGCAGATGCATGGATGGGTGACGGTCATGCTGACGATGCTTGCCTTGCTGATGAGCCTGACATCCGGCACCACGCTCGCCGCTTCCGGAGAGGAGGTCGATGTGGAACTGGTTCTGGCGGTCGACGTGTCCGGGTCGATGGATATCGAGGAGGCGCAGATCCAGCGCGCCGGCTATGTCGATGCGCTGCGCCACGCGGAATTCATCGATGCGGTGCGCGACGGGCTGACTGGCCGCATTGCCATCACCTATTTCGAATGGGCCGGCACCGTCCGAGACAGTTCGCACATTCCCTGGCAGATCATCTCCGGCCCCGAGGACGCCAATGCCTTCGCTACCTTGCTGGAGGCCCGCCCGATCGCCACGCGCCGCGGCACTTCGATTTCCAGCGCCATCGCCTATGGCGCCAAACTGTTCGATGCCAACAGCTATTCCGGCATGCGCCGCGTCATCGACATCTCCGGCGACGGGCCGAACAATTTCGGTTCGCCGGTGACGCCGGCGCGAGACGCCGCCAATGCGCTCGGCATCATCATCAACGGCCTCGCCATCATGATCCGCCCATCGGCCGCCTATGGCTCGCTGGACGACTATTATTCGAACTGTGTCATCGGCGGCCCCGGCGCCTTCGTGCTGCCGGTGCAGGAGCCGGAGGATTTCGCCATCGCCATCCGCCGCAAGCTGATCCTGGAGGTCAGCGGCACCGAGCCGCCCGCCCGCATCCTGCCGGCCGCCGGCAGCGATGTCGATTGCCTGATCGGCGAGCGGCTGCGCCCCAGCAACATGGACCGCTACTACCCGGAACTCGACCGCTAAAAACCTGTTTCGACTGAAACAGCGCCCTCAGTCCCCTCGTGTCACAGTGACCGTACTGGAAGAAATCCCTTCACCCTTTCACTGGAAGAGAGAAGACTGAAATGCGCAAATTCCTCCTGTCCGCCGTTATCGCGACCCTCGCAGCGGTATCCTTCGCAGCCCCCTCGCAGGCCGGCGGCTTCTATGTCGGCTTTGGCGGGCACCACGGCTGGGGCGGCCACCATGGCGGCTATGTCAGCCACGACTACGGCCATCGTCGCCATTGCTTCTGGAAGAAGATCAAGCGCTACGATTACTGGGGTAACCTCGTCATCAAGCGCGTGAAGGTCTGCCGTTAAGCGGCACCCTCCCGCTTTCGTCTCAAAATCCCCCTGCCCCGGTCGCCCTGCGGTCGGGGTTTTCATCACTGAAAACCTCCTCGTTTCTCAAGCTATTCCTTTTCAACGAAAATCATGCTTATATTGAATGAACGTTCAGCAAAATAATGGGGAGTGACATGAACGAGATGATCCGCGATATCAGCATTCCCAACGATTGGGACCGGAGCGGACTTCCCGGCTGGTGTTATCACAGCCCTGCGCTTCTGGAGCTGGAAAAGCAGCATGTCTTCCGCGAGCACTGGCAAATCGCCTGCCATATCTCCGACATTCCCGAAGCCGGCAATTATCTCACCATGGATGTCGTCGGCGAGCGTGCACTCATCCTGCGCGGACAGGACGGCGCGGTGCGCGCCTTCCACAATATCTGCCGCCATCGCGGTTCCCGCCTCGTCGCGGACGAGACGGGAAGCTGCCGCAACGCGCTCGTCTGTCCGTTCCACGGCTGGGTCTACAATCTCGACGGCACGTTGCGGGGTGCCGCCCGCCCGAGCAGCTTCCCGCCGCTCGACAAGGACGAATTCGCGTTGAAATCGCTGGAATGCGAGATCTGGCAAGGCTTCGTCTTCATCCGCTTCACCCCCGGCCCCCAGCCCTCCGTCGCCGAGGTGATGAAACCTTTCGAGGCCGAGCTGTCCCACTACCGGTCGGGAGAGATGATCCCGACCGGCAGCATCTGGACACAGGAAACACCCGTCAACTGGAAATCCGTGCGCGACGTCGACAACGAGGGTTATCACGTCGCCATGGCCCATCCGGCGCTGCAGGATCTCTACGGCTCGACCTATTACGACGAGCCTTTCGTCGACGGTCTCTGCCGGTCGTTTGCGACCTACAATCCGCATGCCGGCCGCCGCTGGAGCGTACGAAACTATGTGAAGATTTCACCCGAAAATACCGCGCTGCCGGAGCACCTGCGCAAGGCCTGGATCTATTTCGGCCTGTTCCCGAACTGCGTCATCGCGGTGACACCGGAAACCATCCAGTTCTATCAGGAATTCCCCGTCGCCATCGGCAGGACCATGCTGCGCGGCGGCATCTATCGCTATCGCAAGGAGGATCGCGCTCACCGCCTCGCCCGCTACCTCGCCTTCCGCATCGATCGCGACACGCAGGCGGAGGACGTGCAGCTCACCGTCTGGTCGAACGAGGCGATGACGTCGAACGCCTTTGCCGGCTTCTATCTTTCCGACCTCGAATACGGCGTGCGCACCCATCACGACCACTTGCGCAAGGTGCTGCCGGTCATGACGCTGAAGGAGGCGCCGGACGAGAAGGCGATGGCCGAGGCCAATACGGGTCTTAAAAGCTGAGCAGACCTTACGACGGGCGCGGCTTCGGCAGCGGCACATCCTTCACCGTCTCGTCCACCCATGTCTTGATGGTGTGGACCTGCTCGGCGATCCTGTCCTTCAGATAGGTTTCCTGCCCCGGCAGGCCCATCGGATAGAGCGCGTCGCGGCTCGCCTCATAGGCGGCCGCCTTGTCGGTGCACAGACGGATGCGCATGTCTTCCGGCACCACGCCGACCTTGTTCTGCAAGCTTTCGACAGGCCCCGCACCGGTCGGCAGACGGCCATCGAAGGCCTGCGTCAGATATTGCGCCGAGCGCTCATTGCGCTCGCGCTCCGTCGTCGCGCCGAGCACGACCACCATCATGCGCCGGCCGCCGCGCGTTGCGAGCCCGACGATGTTGCGCCCGGAGGCACAGATGAAGCCGGTCTTCATACCGATCGTGCCGCTGAACTGGGTCAAAAGCAGATTGTTGGACTTGATCTCCTTGCCATCGATCGTGACGGCGGAGGCCTGGAAAAAGCGGCGGTAGCCGGGAAACGCGCGGTCCACTTCCAGGCCGAGGATCGCAAGATCGCGCGCTGTCGTATAGTTCGCCTTGTCGGACAGGCCGTTCGGATTGGAAAAATGCGTACCGGTCAGCCCCAGGCGCTCGGCCGTCTTGTTCATCCGCGCAACGAACGCGGCCTGATTGGGCGCCACGGCTTCGGCGAGCGCGACGGCGACATCATTGGCGGAGGCGGTGATCACGGCATAGAGCGCGTCTTCCAGCGTCATCGTCCGTCCGAGCGTCAGGCCGGATTCCAGGAACGCCTGCTTCGTCGCATTGCGGGTCATCGTCACATGCGTCGACATGGTGACTTCGCCGGCCTTTAGCGCCTCGAACACGACGAGCGCCGTCATGAGTTTGGTCGTGGAGGCGGGATACCACGGCGCGCCCGCATCTTCCTGGTAGAGCACCTGACGGCTGTCGGCGTCCACAACCAGCACAGGCGTGGCAAGGGCCGACGTCCCGGTGAAAAGCGGCACCCAGGCGAAAAGCGATGCATAAAGGGCCTGTCTCCTCCACGGCCGTTCTGCTGTTGTGTCGTTGCTCATGTCCATACTCCGAAGAAGCAGCCCTAATGCCATCATGGGCGGCGAGAGCGCAAGCTTTTGCTGCGGCTTGAAACCCGGCAAGCCGGCAGCTCCTCCTGCGTCGAACACCGCATGGAGACACACAAAAAGAGGCCCGCGAAAGCGGGCCTCAAATGTTTGGACGGGGGAATGGTCGTCCCAAACAAGCCTTTTGAAGGACTTAGCCCTTCCAGAGCCCCTCCCGGACGAGGTCGTCCATGGTGAGTTCGATGCCCTTGCGCAGGATCGCCGTCATGTCGTCGATCTGCGAAAGCGAGATGGTGAGCGGCGGCGACATCACGCACATGTTAATAAGCGGGCGCACCAGCAGGCCGAGCTCCTGGCAATGTTTGTCGATGCGCTTGCCGACTTCCAGATCGAGCGTCAGCGGATTGTTGCTGACGCGATCGGCGACGCATTCGACGCAGGCCATCAGCCCCAGCCCGCGCACCTCACCGACCAGCGGCAGTTCCTCGAGCGCCTTCAGACCGGCCTGGAAGTGATCCGAGACAGCCCGCGTATGCTCCAGCAGCCCGTTCTCGAGGATGTCGAGGTTCTTCAGCGCGACCGCGCAGCCGACCGGATGGCTGGAATAGGTGAGCCCATGCGCAAACATCGCCTCCGAATGGTTCGAGCGGCGCAGTTCCTCGAAGAGACGCCCCGCGATCATTACGCCACCGAGCGGGAAATAGCCTGAGGTGACACCCTTGGCGAAGGTGATCATGTCAGGCTCGATGTCGAAAACATCCTTCGCGGCGAAGACATGGCCAAGCCGGCCAAAGGCCGTCACCACCTCGTCGGCGATGAACAGGATGTCGTTGGCGCGGCAAAGGGCGTGCATGCGCTTGAGGTAACCCGGCGGCGGCACGATGACGCCGCCCGAGGCCATGACCGGCTCAGCGATGAAGGCGCCGATATTCTCCGCCCCCCTCTCCTCGATGACCTGACGGAACTCCTCGACGAGGAAATCGCAGAAGGGATCGATACCAATGCCTTCTGGACGGCGGAAGGGATTGGGGCAGGAGAGCTTGACCACGAGATCGGACGCGCTGTCCATCCAGTCATGGTCGCGCGGGCGGCCGTTGAGCGAGGCGGAAAGATAGGTCGATCCGTGATAGCCGCCCTGCCGGGAGACGATCAGCTTCTTCTCCGGCCGGCCCTTCACATTGTTGGCGAACTGCATGAAGCGCAGCGCCGTCTCGACCGCCGAGGAGCCGCCCGTCGTGTAGAAGACGTGATCGACGCCATCGGGCGCGTGGCCGGCCAGCCGCGCCGACAGCACGGCCGACGGCGTGTTGGTGGTGTACCACGGCGAATTGTAGGAAAGCTCCATGGCCTGCGAGGCCATCACGTCGGCAAGCTCGCGGTTGCGATGGCCAGCATTGACGCACCACATGCCGGCGGGCCCGTCGATCAGCTTTCGCCCGGCCGCATCCGTCACATAGATGCCCTCGCCCGATTCGATCCTTCCGCGCGCCTCCGCGCCGATGGAGCCCGAAACCGGCCAGGGCTGCACGAGATGCCGCTCGGCAAGCCGGGTCAGATCGTCGGCCACCTCTTCGACCGGTTCGTTCGCCGTCTTCGGATTTGCCGCCATGTCCCTCTCCATCGAGAATTTGCGAAATGATTATACGATCAACAATATGAAAGATTTCGGATTTCACGATCATATTGAATGTTCGTTCAATCAATATTGCAGAAACAGGGCTTGATTTCAACGGGGATTTGGGCGCATGTTTCGTTTCGGGAACAACGAAGCCGAAAAGGCGGACGCCATGGGAACGGGAAAGCTCACCCTTTATGAGAGTTGTCGCCACGGGAGCCTTGCCCGATGACGGCGGCGGCGCTTGAACCGATCGCCGAAACACCCTCCCCCTCCCGGCGCCGGGCCTGGATGCGGAGCGAAGAGGCCCGAGGCCTCGCCATGATCTCGCCGACCTTCCTCTATGCGCTGGCGCTGCTCTTCCTCCCTGTTATCATCGTCATCGCCTACAGTTTCTGGACCCAGAACTATCTCGAGATCGATCGCACCTTCACGCTGGAAAACTACCGGCAGGCGCTGACGGAACCGATCTATCGCGACCTCTTCGTCCGCTCGCTGTGGATTTCGCTGACCGTCAGCGTCGTCACCGTCGTCTTTTCCTATCCGGTCGCCTGGTTCATTTCCTTCCATGGCGGCGTACACAAGAACCTCTGGCTCTTCCTCATCACCGTGCCCTGCTGGACGAGCTACCTGCTGCGCGTCATGTCGTGGAAGGTCATTCTCGGCTACGGCGGCGTGATGAATACCGGCCTCATCTCGATGGGTCTCATCGACAAGCCGGTGACCTCGCTGCTCTACAATTCCAACGCCGTGATCATCACGCTGGTGCACAGCTGGGCGGCCTTCGCCATCCTGCCGATCTACGTCTCGCTGCAGAAGGTCGACCGCACGCTGATCGAGGCGGCGCGCGATCTCGGCGACAGCAGGATCAAGGCTTTCTTCCGCATCACCCTACCGCTCTCGCTGCCCGGCGTCATCTCCGCCTTCCTGATCGTCATGATCCCGACCGTCGGCGACTATGTCACGCCGCGTCTCGTCGGCGGCAAGGATGGCGTGATGATCGCGACCGCCATCCAGGCGCAGTTCGGCAAGGCCGCCAACTGGCCGCTCGGGGCAGCCTTGTCGGTGACGACCATGGTGCTCGTCTCGCTCACGACCGCCGCCATCGTGCTCGCGCTGAAATTCACGATCCGGAGGATCAAATGAACCTCCTCACGCAACGCCTGCGCTTCATTCCGTTCCTGCCGATCTACGTAGCGTTCTACTTCGTGTTCCTCTACCTGCCGATCCTGCTTTTGCCGATCTTCTCCTTCAACAATGCGGCCACCACCACCTTCCCGCTCGCCGGCTTCACGACCAAGTGGTACGCCTCGCTATCCGGCAATTCGGTAATGCTGGAGGCGGCCTGGAACAGCCTGATCGTCGGCCTGTCCGTCTCGCTGCTGTCGACGATCCTCGGCATCTGCGCGGCCCGCGCCATCACGCGCTACCGCTTTCGCGGCCAGCGGGCGGCCGCCGGCCTCATCATGGCGCCGCTCTTCCTGCCAGAGATCATCGTCGCCGTCTCGCTCCTGATGATCGTGCTGGCGATGGGAGTGGAACTGTCGCTGGTCACCGTCATCCTCGGCCAGACGGTGTTCTGCGTGCCCTATGCCATGTCGGTGCTGGTCTCCGGCTTCGAAGGCTTCGACCGCAGCCTGGAGGAAGCCTCCTACGATCTGGGCGAAACCGCCATCGGCACCTTCCGCCGTGTCACGTTGCCGGTGGTGGCGCCCGCCATCGTCTCCAGCCTGCTCGTCACCTTCACCATCTCGCTGGACGAGTTCATCCTCGCCTTCTTCCTCTCCGGCACCGAGCCGACGCTGCCGGTCTATATCTGGGGCCAGCTGCGCTTCGCCGCGAAGCTGCCGGGGGTCCTGGCGCTTGGCACGATCATGCTCGCCCTCTCCATCCTGATGCTCACCCTCGCCGAAATCCTGCGCCGCCGTGCCGAACGCCGCACGCAGCTGGCCCACGCCTTGCCCTAGGAGTTTTTATGAGCGACCGCGCGATGATCCAGATCGAAAACGTGTCGAAATTCTACGGCATCTACAAGGCGCTCGACGATGTCTCGGTGTCGATTGCCGAAGGGGAATTCTTCTCGCTGCTCGGCCCCTCCGGCTGCGGCAAGACCACGCTTCTGCGCTCCATCGCCGGCTTCGAGAACCCGACGGCCGGCGAGATCTATATCGACGGCGTACCCTCGCTGGCCCTGCCGCCGAACAGGCGGCCGACCAACATGGTCTTCCAGAGCTACGCCATCTTCCCGCATCTCGATGTCGCGGAAAACGTCGCCTATGGCTTGAAGCGACTGAAACTCTCGCTGGAAGAAGAGAAGAAGCGCGTCGGCGATGCGCTCGACATGGTGCGCCTCTCCGGCCTCGACCAGCGCAAGGCGCATGAACTCTCCGGCGGCCAGCGCCAGCGCGTGGCGCTCGCCCGCGCGCTTGTCATGCGCCCGAAGGTGCTGCTGCTCGACGAGCCGCTGTCAGCCCTCGATAAGAAGCTGCGCGAGGAAATGCAGGTGGAGCTGCGCACGCTGCAAAAGGCCGTCGGCATCACCTTCATCCTCGTCACGCATGACCAGTATGAAGCGCTCGCCCTTTCCGACCGTATCGCCGTGATGTTCGGCGGCCGCATCGCGCAGATCGCCAGCCCCAAGGAAATCTACCAGCGCCCGCGTACCCGCAAGGTCGCGGACTTCCTCGGCGGCATGAATTTCCTGAAAGCCAGGGTGCTCGGCGAACAGGGCAACGCCCTCTCCATCGATGCCGCCCGTTTCGGCGCCGTCCAGCTGGAAAAGCCGCAGGGTTTTGCCGCCAGCAATGGCCATGTCACCGTCGGCATTCGCCCGGAGCGCCTGCGGCTTCTGTGGGACGACGACCGCGCGCCGCACGAGCTTGCCGGCCGCATCGAGAACCGCGCCTATTTCGGCGAGGTCACCCACCTGACGGTCGGCATCGACGGGCTGGAGCAGCCGCTCTCAATGGTCGAGACGAACAACTTTGGCGCGGACGACTTGCCGATTGGGGCCGAGATCCGCCTTGCCTATGATCCTGAGGCCTTCGTGCTGCTGGCCGAGGATCCGCCGGTCACACGCATCTAAAAGCGAAACTCCCGGCGGGCCGGGAGCTTCCTAGAAATCCTGTTGGCTTGCTGAAACCGGCCGGTCGCCGGACAGCGGGAACATGTCCGCAGGACCAGAATCCAGGCCCAGGCGAATGCGCTGGCCGTCGGACCAGTTCTGCGCGTGGCTCTGAATCTTGAAAGACCGTTGCAACTCCTCGCCGTCCTCGACGACAACAACGATCCAATCGTCATTGTCGGAACTGAGCGTCACAGAGTTTGGCTGCATAGCCGCCCCCTTTCGTTCACTGGGGCGGAAGCTTTTTACCTTCAGCAGTGGCGCCCGTATCAATTGCCACCGATGAAACCATCATACGCCCTTTCAGCCGAATGTCGAATGAAGGATGTGTGACCCTGCCCCGCCAGGGGCGAGGTCACACGCTGGCTTGATCAATATCCCGATTTGATCTTCTCGAATTCGGCGATCATCTTCTGCCGGAGTTCGGTCGGCATCGGCGACTGGAAAAGCGTGTTGGCGACGAAGGCATCGACATCGGCATAGCCCTTGTCTTTCAGGATCTTCGGGTCGACGGCGGCCATGCCCTTAGCATTGGAATGGCCGTAGCCCCAGCTCTCGACCATATAGGCGGCAACGGCAGGATCGGTGACGGCATTGAGATAATCATAGGCAAGGTCCGGGCTCGCCTCGCCCCCCTTCAGGCGCACATAGCCGCAGACCCAGGTCGAAAGGCCTTCCTCGGTGTCCTTCTTGATGGCGACGGGCTGGCCCTGGGCCTGCAATGTCGTCGCCGTCTCGTTCCAGGCCCAGGCGAGATCGACCTCGCCGCTCGCCATCGCCTGGCTGAGGTCCGTGTTGTCGGTCCAGTAGAGGCGGACGTTCTTGTGTACTGCGCGCAGGAAGGCGGAGGCCTCCTGAAACTGCGCGTCTGTCATCGTCGTCCAGTCCTTGAGGCCGATGGCGAGGCTGGCTAGCGCATAGGCGTCATCGACATTGTCGCCGATCGACACGCGATCCTTGAACTTGGGATCGGCAAAAGCCTTGAGCGAAGCGACTTCCTCCGGCTTCACCGTGTCGGTGCGATAGGTCAGCACCGTATTGCCCCATTCGAAGGGAAGGAACCAGGCGGTGCCGTCATCCGACGTCATCAGGTTCTTCATCGCCTTGAAATTCGGCAGCACATCGTTCCAGGAGGTGAGCTTGGCCGTGTCGAGCGGCTTCAGAAGCCCCGCCTCGCGCCACTTCACCACACTCTGTGAGCAGGGATGCGCCACATCGGCCTTGAAACCCGAGCGCAGCTTCTGGAACGCCTCCTCCTCATCGCCGAAGAAGGAGAAATCCGGCTCGGCACCGGTCTTCTCGGTATATTTCGGATGGAAGGCGGGATCCTCGTATCCGGACCAGTCGAAAACGGTCAGGCTATCGGCGGAGAAGGCAGGAAGGGCGGGTCCGAGGGCAAGCACGGCGGCAAGCGCCGCTGTCGTAAGATACCTGGCCGTTTTTGCAGTCGTCATGCCGTTCTCCTTCCCCGTTTTCGGGTTCCCTATTGTGGTTTTGGTCCTTGCAAAGTGAGATGCTTCGGGAAGGCCACAACGACGAAGGCGATGGCCGCTTCCAGCGCCTTTTCCCGCGTCGTGCCGTCGCCCATCATCAGGCGCAGCCACAGGCCCTCCAGCATGGCGCAGAGCGACAGCGCCATCGGTTCCGGTTCGTAATCGTAGTCGCCCTCCGCCTTGAGGTCGGCGCAGAGCGCGATCACCGTCTCCTGGTATTTGACGTCCCGCGCGCCGCACAGCGCCTGATAGGTCGGCCGCGACTTCGCCTCGCCCCAAAAGGCGCACCAGGCAGCGAGCTTGCGCTTCGTGCAGATTTTCCGGTCGAAATCCGCATGCACGATGGCCCACAGACGGCTGGCGACGCTGGGACCGGCCTTTTCGAGCGCCGAATTCCAGTGGTCGCCGTACTCTTCCGACATGAATTGCAGCGTGGCGATGAGCAGGTTTTCCTTGCTCTCGAAATGGAAATTGACGATGCCGCGGGACAAGCCCGCACCATCGGCCACATCCGCCAGCGTGGTATCGGAATAGCCGCGCTTGGCTAGCGAATCGATCGTCGCCTCGATGAGCTGCTGCCGTCTCGTTTCCTTGGACGCCTTGCGGCCCCGCTTTTCGCCGTCACCCGAGCCCTGATCAGCCCCGCCTGCCCGCATCTTCACCGCCACCTTGCCTTTGGGATTCTTCAGCATGACCGTCATGGGCGAATACCCGCGGCCGGCCTGCTTGCGCGCAGATGAGTGGGACAATGCTCCCCGCTGTCAAGAACCTTCTGCATGGCGGTCCAGGTGCGGATGTTCTTCGCCACATAGGCCTCGCCGACGGGCAACGGCCTCGGCATAAAGCGGCCCTTTCAGCCGCTCCAGCTCGCCGCGCGCCACCTCGCGGTACCAGGCATTGCGGCTCTCCGCGATGCCATCGGCAAAGCCCGCTTTCGTCATCGCCTGGAGATAGCTCTGCGACGACGCCATGCCGAAGCGCAGTCCCTCGGCGGCGATATAGTCCTGCATATCGGCGCTCGGCTCGCCATCATGACCGATCAACCAATCGGAAGCGGCAAGCATGCCACCAGGCTTCAGCACGCGGAACAGTTCGGCAAAAAGTGCCTCCTTGTCCGGCACATGGATCATCGCATCCTTGGATAAGACGACGTCGAAGGCGCCGTCATCGAACGGCAGCCGCCCCGGCGGGCTCGCGACGAACCGGGCGACGGTCGAAAGCCCCTGCGCCACCACAGCCGCCTTCGCCCGCTCGATAACGGGCTGTTCGACGTCATAACCGACGATCTCCGCCGGACGGTACGTCCTGGCGATATGCAGCGTGATGCCACCGGCGCCACAGCCAAAATCGAGCATGGATTTGCCCGCGAGATCGATGCCCGCAAGCACGCGGTCGACTTCCGCCGGGCCGCCGGGCGAAAGATAACCCTCGCCCCACATCACGCCAAGGAAGCGGATCGCCGCCTCGTCGTATTCCGGTTCCGCCGCTGCACCATCCTCGACTGCCGCCGTCATGGCTTCCCTGCTTTCGGCCCCATGGCCGGTGCCATTTCCAATGGATCGAAATTCTAGCGCATAATCAGGCGATTGCAAGATACTTGCTGAATGATCATTCAGAATATCTGGACAACATTTTGTTTTTGATGCAGCTTTTAAAAACAACGGAGACATCAAGAATGCAAAAGTACGATGCCCTGATCGTCGGCGGCGGCCATAACGGGCTGGTGACGGCCTGTTATCTCCAGCGCGCCGGCCTCAACGTTCTCGTCGTGGAAAAGAACGGCTGGGTCGGCGGCGCGGCCACCAGTCGCGAGCTGACGCCCGGCTTCCTCTATTCCAACTGTTCCTATGTCTGCTCGCTGTTCAGGCCGGAGATCATGCGCGATCTCGAACTGCCCAAACACGGCCTGCAGGTGATCTCCTATGAAGGCGGCGCGGTCTTCACCCGCGACGGCGACTATCTCGCCTCCTACCGCGACCATGACAGCCATCGCCGCGAATTCGCCCGCTATTCCAAGCGCGATGCCGAGGCCTACGAGCGCTATGCTCGCGACGTGACGCGCCAGTGCCGTTTCATCCAGCCGCTCCTGATGCGCACCGCCCCCGACCCCTTCGGTTTCCGCCCGCGTGATATTTCCGAACTGCTCTACCTCGCCAGGAAATTCGGCGCGTTCAGCCCGCATGAAATGGCCGAGACGCTGCGCTTCTGGACCATGTCGATCTCCGATTTCCTCGACGAATATTTCGAGACCGACGTCATCAAGGCCTATCTCGCACTGTCCGGCATCATTGGCACGGCGCTCGGCCCGATGTCACCCGGCACGGCCTATGTTCTCCTCCACCATTATATGGGCGAAGTCGACGGCTCCGTCGGCGCCTGGGGCTATGCCCGCGGCGGCATGGGTGCCGTGACGCAGGCCCTGTCCCGCTCCTTTCAGGCCTCCGGCGGCACGATCCGCACGGATGCGGAGGTCTCGAAAATCCTGACACGCGGCGGCCGCACCACCGGCGTCGTGCTGGCGAACGGTGACGAGGTGCGCGCCGATCTCGTCGTCTCCAATGCCGACGTGAAGCGAACCTTCCTGAAGCTGGTTGACGAGACGGACCTGCCCGGCGATTTCGTCCATCGCGTCAAGCATTTCAAAATGCGCGGCTCGTCCGGCAAGGTGAACATCGCCCTCGACAGCCTGCCGGAATTCCCCGCTTTGCCCGAGGGTTCGAACTGCATTCGCGGCGACATGCATTTCACCGACAGTATCGAGCGCATGGAACGCGGTTACGACGACTGGAAGGCCGGGCGCTGGTCTGCCGATCCCTTCCTCGACATGATGATCCCCACCTTGCTCGACCCGACGATGACCTCGCCCGGCAAGCATTTCATGAGCTGCTTCGTGCAATATTGCCCGCCGAAGGTGGAGGGCCGCGACTGGACGGATGCCGATCGCGACGCCTTTGCCGAGACCGTCATCAGCCAGATCGCCGATTATTCGCCCGGCTTCCGCGACCGCATCGTGCATATGGAAGTGCGCACGCCGCGCGAGATCGAGGCGGAAGTCGGCCTGACCGAGGGCAATATCTTCCAGGGCGAACTGACCTTCGACCAGCTTCTCTTCAACCGGCCGGTACCCGGCTATGCGCAATACCGCAGCCCCATCCACGGGCTCTACATGTGCGGTTCCTCCACCCACCCGGGCGGCGGGGTGATGGGCGCGCCCGGCCGCAACGCCGCCGCCGAAATCCTGCGCGACCTCAAGCGTTCTCCCGTTGAGATGAGCAAAGCCCATGACGTCATTTGATGCCATCGTGATCGGCGCCGGCCACAACGGCCTTGCCGCCGCCACCCGCCTCGCCAAGGGCGGCCGCCGCGTTCTGGTGCTGGAAGCGGCGAACGAACCGGGCGGCGCCACCCGCGGCCGTGAATTCGCCCCCGGTTTCCGCTCCGCCGGCCTTGCCCATCTCGTCAACCGGCTGGATGCGGAGGTCGCCAGGGATATCGGCCTCGACCTCAAGGGCGATGAGAAACTGCTGCCGACGACGGTGCTCGACGGCTCCGGCACGGCGGTCGTCCTGCACGGCGCCTATGGCGAGAGCATCGACGGCGTCTCCGCGGAAGAGCAGGCCGCCTTCGCGGCGATGCGCAAGAAACTCATCTTCCAGGCGGGCATCCTGAAGCGCTTCCTGCGCCGCCCGCCGCCGCAGATCGGCGCGGTCTCGCTCGGCGACCTCTCGACGCTTGCCGGCGCCGGCTTCAGTCTGATCCGTAAGGGTCGCAGCGAAGGCCGCGATTTCCTGCGCATGCTGCTGATGAACGTCGCCGACGTCACCGACGAATACCTGACCGACGACCGCCTGAAGGGCCTTCTCGCCTTCGACGCCACGCTCGGCATCCATCTCGGCCCACGCTCGCCGACCTCCCTGCTCGGCCTCTACTACCGCCTGACTGGTGACGTCGCCGGCCGCCCAGGTGGGCAGTTCGTACCGCTAGGCGGCATGGCGAGCATCGCCCCCGCCTTCCGGCGCGCGGCGGAAAAGGCCGGCGTCACCATCCGTTGTTCGACGCCCGTCGCCCGCATCCTCGCGGATCGCGGTCGCGCCGGCGGCGTCGTTCTCGGTGACTGCACGGAGATCTCGGCTCCTGTCGTCGTTTCGGCCGTGCATCCGCAGACGACCTTCCTGCGCCTTGTCGATCCCGCCGAAAGCGGCACCGGCTTCGTCCGCTCGGTGAAGAACGTGCGCAGCCAAGGCAATGTCGCCAAGCTCGATCTCGCGCTGAACCGCGTCCCGGACTTTGCCGGCCTACCGACGGAGGCCCGTAACGGCCGGATCGTGCTGGTGCGCTCGAAGGAACAGGTCGAGACGGCCTTCAACCCGGCAAAATACGGCGAATTCTCCACCGATCCGGTCATGGAAATCACGCTGCCCAGCCTCGCCGACCCGTCGCTTGCCCCATCAGGCGCCTGCACGCTGTCCGCACTTGTGCAGTATGCACCCTACCGCCTCAAGGCCGGCTGGGAGCATGGCAAGCCTGCCTTCCTGAAGATCGTGCTGGAGGTGCTGGAGCGCCACGCGCCCGGCATCGGCAAGTCGATCCTCGCCGCCAATCTAATGACGCCGGTCGATATCGAGGCGGAATACAATCTGCCCGGAGGCCACTGGCATCACGGCGAATTGCAGGCCGACCAGCTGCTCGTCAACCGCCCGACGGGAGCGGCGTCCGGTTACAAGACGCCGATCGAGGGTCTCTATCTCGCCAGCGCCGGCGCACATCCGGGCGGCGGGATTTCCGGCCTGCCGGGCTGGAACGCCGCGCGCCACATCCTTTCGGGAGCGACCGCATGAACGCCATGACGACATCCGCCGCCGACCTGCGCCGCGCCGCCCGAGACCATATCCTCCTGCCCCGCCTCGAAACGCCGTTCCACGAACGCCTGATGGCGATCAGCGAGGTCAACAACTGGTATAACTGGGCCGGCTACGAGGCGCCGCATTCGCTGACCGACGGCGAGCTCGAATATTTCGCCATCCGCTCGACCGCCGCGCTGTTCGACATTTCGCCCATGGTGAAGTACCGCATCGCCGGCCCGGATGCGGAACGCTACCTCAATCGTCTGACATTGCGCGACGTCCGGAAACTCGGCGTCAACCGCGTGCACTACACTGCCTGGTGCGACGATCACGGCCATGTGCTGGATGACGGCACGCTGTTCCGCCTCGGCGAACAGGAATTCCGCCTCTGCTGCCAGGAACGCCACCTGCCCTGGCTGCTCGACAGCGCCTTCGGCTTCACCGTCGATATCCGCGAGGAGACGGAGGAAATCGCCGGTCTCGCGCTGCAAGGCCCGACCAGTTACGCCGTGCTGCGCGATGCCGGTTTCGCCGGTGTGGAACGGCTGAAACCGTTCGACATCGCCACCTTCCCACATGAGGGCGGTGAGGTCGCGATCTCGCGCACCGGCTTTACCGGCGATCTCGGCTACGAACTGTTCGTGCCGCGCTCCAGGGCACTCTCGCTCTGGGACCGACTTTGGGCCGCCGGCGAGCGCCACGCCATCCGCGCCATCGGCTATGGCGCACTGAACCAGACGCGCATCGAGGCCGGCTTCATCGTCGCCAATGCGGATTTCATGACCGCCGAAGCCGCCCTGCGCGCCGACCGCGTGCGTATGCCCGATGAAATCGGCCTCGACTGGCTGGTTGATCCGGACAAGCCGAATTTCAACGGCCGCCGCGCCATCCTCGATGCGCGGCGGAATCAGACTCTCAAGCACATCCTGTTAGGCCTTGAAATCGAAGGGAATATTTCCGCCGAACAAGCCATCGTCTATCACCGGCAGAAGCATGAGGCGGGCCTCGTCACCGCCGCGATCTGGTCGCCGACCGCCAAGCGCAACATTGCCATCGCCAGCCTGGAACGGCCCTACGGCTCGAAGTTCACCGAAGACCTTTGGGTCGAAATCTATGCGATGCGCGAGCTGAAATACCAGAAGATGATGAAACGCGCGAAGATCGTACCCCGCCCCTTCGTCAAGCTCGCCCGCCGCACGGCGACCCCGCCGGGCCTCAAATAAGTGGACGCGGAAACCCGCCATAACTGGGAGATCATCGCCATGCCGCCTGGCGCCGAATGGTCCGGGCGTGCGCGCTATGCGGCTGCGATGTATTTCTGCCAGCGCGGCGAGATGGCGCCGGAGGTACTGGAGATCTACCGCATCTGTTCCAGGCTCGATGCGGAGGACCCGGTGTCGGTCCTTCGGCGCTGGCAGGTGGGCGCGGAATGGATCTCGAAGCTGGAGGCTTTCCGCCGATCAGGTTGACGGTGTGGGCGCCGAGTAGGTCGCAAACAGTCGGCGCAGCGCATCCTTGCCTTCGCTGGCGATATCGAAGCGGCGTCCGAACAGCAGCCATTCCGAGCACAGGCCCTTGATGACCCAGCGCAGCATGGAGGCGGCCGAACGGGGCGTCCACGCACCGCCGAGCTTGCCCTGCCGCTCAGCCTTCACGAAGGCTGCTTCCAGCGCCTTCATATGCTCGTCGTCGAGATCGTTCTGCCGTTCGGAAATGGCGGCGAATTCGCCTGTCGTGTCACAGCGCAGGAGAATAGAGAGGATGCGCTGGCGGTGCTCGTCCTCGGCCAGCAGTTCCAGCCATTCGCGGCCGACCCGTTCGAGCACGCCGAAGACATCGGCATTCTCGGCTTCCAGCTCACGGGCGATCAGTTCTTCCTGGGGCATGGGCAAGGAATTGTAGAGCTCCAGCACCAGATCCGCCCTATTGGCGAAGTGCCAGTAGATGGCGCCGCGGGTAACCCCCGCGGCGCGTGCCACATCCTCCATGGAGGCATGGGCAACACCTTTTTCATAGAAGACCTTCTCGGGCGCC
>NZ_JBLZPH010000100.1:27221-31086 GCF_049199205.1 Shinella sp. M31
GCCGAACAGCTTCATCACGAAGACGAAGAAGATCGGCACGAAGAAGATGGCGAGCACGGTCGCGGTGATCATACCGCCCATGACGCCCGTACCGATGGCGCGCTGGCTGCCCGAGCTTGCACCGGTCGCAATGGCGAGCGGCAGAACGCCGAGCGTGAAGGCGAGCGAGGTCATCAGGATCGGGCGGAAGCGCAGATGGCAGGCTTCGATGGTCGCATCGATCAGCGACTTGCCGCCCTCCATCAGCTCCTTGGCGAACTCGATGATCAGGATCGCGTTCTTCGCCGAAAGGCCGATGATCGCGATCAGGCCCACCTTGAAGTACACGTCGTTCGACATGTCGCGCATGGTGACGGCCAGCACCGCGCCGATCACGCCGAGCGGCACCACGAGGATGACCGCAAACGGGATCGACCAGCTTTCATAGAGCGCCGCAAGGCACAGGAAGACCAGGAGGATCGACAGGCCGACGAGGATCGGCGCCTGCGAACCGGACTGGATTTCCTGCAGCGACTGGCCGGTCCACTCGTAGCCGAAGCCCGGCGGCAGCTGGGCGGCAAGTCGCTCCATCTCGGCGATCGCATCACCGGAGGAGAAGCCCGGCTTGGTCTCGCCGCTGAGGCGCATGGAGGGATAGCCGTTGTAGCCAACCGTCTGCGTCGGCGCCATCATCCACTCCGCGGTCGCGAAGGCCGAGAGCGGAACCATGCCGCCGCTCGAATTGCGCACGTTGAGCTTGAGAAGGTCGGCCACCTGCATGCGTTCGTTCTGGTCCGCCTGGACCGTCACGCGCTGCATGCGCCCGGCATTCGGGAAGTCGTTGACATAGGTCGAGCCGAGATTGGTCGAGATCGTCGAGTTGATATCGGCGAAGGTCACACCAAAGGTGTTGGCCTTCTCGCGATCGATCACGACATTGACCTGGGCCGCATCCGGCATGCCTTCGACGCGCACGCCCGTCACGACATTGCTCTGGGCGGCAAGGCCGATGAGCTGCCCCGTCGCCGCCGACAGCGCCTGCTGGCCGAGACCGCCACGATCCTGCAGACGGAACGAGAAGCCGCCCGTCGTGCCGAGACCCTGGATCGGCGGCGGCGACAGCGCGAAGCTGATCGCATCCTTGATCTGGCTCATGGCCATGCTGGCGCGCCCGGCGATCGACTGCGCAGCATCTTCAGGCCCGCGCTCGCTCCAGTCCTTGAGCGTCACGAAGGCGAGGCCGGCATTCTGGCCCGCACCGAAGAACGAGAAGCCGTTGATGCCGACGATCGTGTTGACGGCCTTTTCCTGACCGAAAATCTTCTCGGTCTGCGAGAGCACTTCGTCCGTGCGGTGGCCGGTCGCTTCCGAGGGCAGCTGCATCATGACGATGACGAAACCCTGGTCCTCGTCCGGCAGGAACGACGACGGCAGCTTCATGAACATGTAGCCGAGGCCGGCGAGGATGGCGATGTAGATTACCATGAAGCGGCCCGTCCGGCGGATCAGCCAGCTGACCGTGCCGCTGTAACCGCGCGACGAACGGTCGAAGCCACGGTTGAACCAGCCGAAGAAACCACGCTTGGTGTGGTGGTGCCCCTTCGGAACCTGCTTCAGGAAGCTGCCGGCGAGCGCAGGCGTCAGCGACAAAGCGAGGAAGGCCGAGAACAGGATCGAGACGACCATCGTCAGCGAGAACTGCTGGTAGATGACGCCGACGGCGCCGGGGAAGAAGCCCATCGGAATGAACACCGAGGCGAGCACCAGCGTGATGCCGATGACCGCACCGGTGATCTGCTTCATCGCCTTGCGGGTCGCCTCCTTCGGCGGCAACCCCTCTTCCGACATAATGCGCTCGACGTTTTCGACGACGATGATCGCATCGTCGACGAGGATGCCGATGGCGAGCACCATGGCGAACATGGTCAGCACATTGATCGAGAAGCCCATGGCGAGCATGACGGCACAGGTGCCGAGCAGCGCGACGGGAACGACGAGCGTCGGAATGATCGTGTAACGGATGTTCTGCAGGAACAGGAACATCACGAGGAACACGAGGCCGACGGCTTCGAGCAGCGTGTGCAGAACCTTCTCGATCGAAACTTTCACGAAGGGCGAGGTGTCATAGGGGATCGAATATTCGAGGCCCGGCGGGAAGAACTTCGACAGTTCGTCCATGCGTGCCTTGATCGCCTCCGAAGTCGCCATGGCGTTGCCGCTCGGCGAAAGCTGCACGCCGATGGCGGCGGAGGGCTTGCCGTTGAGGCGCGTCGAGAACGAATAGGTCTCGCCGCCCACTTCGACGCGGGCGACGTCGCGCAGGCGCACGGCTGAACCGTCCGCATTGGCGCGCAGCACGATAGCGCCGAACTCTTCCGGAGTCGTCAGCTGGCCCTTGATGGTGACGGGAGCAGCGATCTGCTGGGTGATCGGGTTCGGCTGGGCACCGATGGAGCCTGCCGCGATCTGGGCGTTCTGCGCCTGCACGGCGGCGGTCACGTCCGCAGCCGTCAGGTTGAGGCCGAGCATCTTGGCCGGATCGAGCCAGACGCGCATCGAGCGCTGGGTCGCGAACAGCTGCGCACGGCCGACGCCGGGCACGCGCTGCACTTCCGAGAGAACGTTGCGGTTCAGATAGTCGCCGAGGCTGATGGCATCCATCGAGCCGTCGGTGGAGGTCAGCGAGACGATCAGCAGGAAGCCGGAACCGGCTTCCTCGACCTGCACGCCCTGGCGGCGCACGGAATCGGGCAGACGCGGCTCGACGCGGCTGATGCGGTTCTGCACGTCGACCGACGCCTGCGACGGATCGGTGCCCGGTGCGAAGGTGATGTTGATTTCGGCCGACCCCGAAGCGCTCGAGGTCGATTCGAAATAGAGCATGCCTTCCACACCGTTCAGCTCATCCTCGATGAGCTTGGTGACGCTCTGGTAGGTGTCCTGCGAGGACGCGCCGGCATAGGAGGTCGAGACCGAAATCTGCGGCGGCGCGACGTTCGGATACTGCGAGATCGGCAAGAGCGGAATGGAGATGGCGCCAGCGATCATGATGAAGATCGCGACCACCCAGGCGAAAATCGGCCTGTCGATAAAGAAACTGGGCATCGTTGCGGTCCTTACTTCGCCTGCTCGGTCTTGGCGGCATCGCCGCCTTCGGCCTTGCCGGCTTCGCCAGCTTTCGCGTCAGCAGGCTTTGCGTCGCCGCCTTCGGCTTCGGCACCATCAGTGGCCTGCTTCTGAGCATCGGCCGCTACGGCGTTCGGATCCCATTCGGAGGGCACGACTTCCGCACCCGGCTGAACCTTCTGGAAGCCTTCGACGATGATCTTTTCGCCGTCCTTCAGGCCATCGGTAATGACCCAGCGCGTGTCGGCGGCACGGCCGATGCGCACGGGGCGCGGGCCGGCCTTGTTATCGGCGGAAACGACATAGACGAGCGCGCTGCCCGAGGCGTCCCGCTGCACGGCCTGCTGCGGCACGAGGACGGCGCCCCTCTCGATGCCCTGCTCGATCTGCACGCGCACATACATGCCCGGCAGGAGATCGCCGTCGGGGTTCGGAAATTCGCCGCGCAGCGTCACCTGACCGGTCGTCGCATCGACGGCGGCTTCGGAGAACAGGAGCTTGCCGGACTGCGGATACTGCGAACCGTCGTCGAGCATCAGCTTGACGTCGGCGGAATTGTTGTCGGCCATCAGCGCGCCGTCCTCCAGCGCCTTGCGCAGGCGGATGAGGTCGGTCGCCGACTGGGTGAAGTCGGCATAGACGGGGTCGAGCTGCTGGATCGTCGCGAGGTTTTCCGTGCCGCTCGTCGAAACCAGCGCGCCCTCGGTGATCAGCGCACGGCCGATGCGGCCGCTGATCGGCGCCTTGACCTCGGTATATT
>NZ_JBLZPH010000101.1:0-40676 GCF_049199205.1 Shinella sp. M31
ACCTCGCGGGGGGCGCCGTCATCGACATCGGGCCTGCCGAGCGCTATGCCTGCGTCGAAATCCCAACCTACAAGGAATATGGAATGCCGCGCGGATCGCATCGCGTTGCGGATCGCGTTAAAATAATCGTCGGCGTCCACGATGATTGAAAAATCGTCCGCGCGTGACATACGCCAGCAATTGGCCGCGGGCCGAAACAAAGACCCGTCAGGCATTCAGACCTCCCTTAAGGCACTCGGACAAACATTAAACCGGAGAAGTGTTTTCGATCAATCGTGACCGGCATGGCGAGCGGAAAATTCATCGCGACTTTATTCAATTTCCAGTGGCGATTTGAACAAACGTCTGGCCCATCATTTCAGGCAATGTTCTTGATCGCCCCCTGCTCGCCGGTTGAGAGATCGCCGAGGATGCATTCGGACTATGTCAATGATGTTGAAGAGTCACCATGATAAGACGGGCAATCAGTCGATCTTGAGTAGCTCGCTCGATCCGCCTGAGGAATTCTGGGCTCTGAATCCGGTGTTCGGTGCACGCACGATGCGATACCTCGCCTCCACCAGATTGTATATGCCGAAAGAAGCCAGGCCAAGGGCGACCACCGAATACAGGGTACCCCCAAACGGCAATCCGCGAATCCAGTTCAGTGCGTCAACCATGCCTCCCGCTTGTTCGGTGCGACGCTGACAGCGGCATAGACAAAGAAACACCCTGCAATCACGAACAGGACGCCCCTGGAGGCGAGGCCGTAGACGCAGGCAATTCTCAGCGGTTTGAGACCGCAGGCCGCCTCATCGAGATATCGCTCATATTTTCGAAGGACGCCTTTTGCGATGGTGACAGAGCCGCCGATCACGAAGCTGATTCCAATCACGCCCGCAAGGTAGCGCCCGAAAGGTTGCGCCATCACCCATTCCGCCAAACCCCGCTGGCCATCGCTATTTCCCTGGGACCCAAGATCGAGTGCGTGATCAACCGCATAGTAGGCGAGGCCGGAATAGGCGATCGCGCTTCCAAACAGGGCGACCCGGATGGCCGTGCCTTTCAGATCGCTGTGCTGGTTGTCGGCATTCAAGATGGACTGCGCGAGCCGCCAGATGACGAAACCCATTAGCCCCAACGCGATCAGGCCAACCCAAATCCTCCCGAAAGGCTGCCCGAGCAGCGTGTCCAAAGCAGACTTTGTGTCCGATTTTCCGCTGGAGAGCCCGGAAAAAAGGGCGAGGCCGCCAATAAGGAAAAACACTGCGGCCCGGGCCGCATATCCAGCCCTGGCTATCCATTGAAATTCTTTTGCGGACTGCATGCGTAACCCGTTTCCATGTGGCGTGTTGGCCTCAAACGGGTAAGCCGATGACAGGTTCCCGCTCCTTCAACGCTCTTGTTCTAGGATTCGCGACAAAGTGTTCGCTAAACCTGTTGCGAAGAAACGAACGGATCCACGGTTAAAGCTCCAAGAGATCGGGAAACCGCGACGGCGGCATATGGTAGGGCGCGTGTCGGTTGAGACGTGCGGGAGACGATCATGCGGGATCGGCTCCCATCACAAGGCCTTCGATGTCGTGCTTCTGGGTGATCGGCACCAGTTCATCGACGACTCGACAGACGAGATGCTGCCTGGCGATTTCGGGGAGGGCGTCATGCCACTCGCGCGTCACCATCATGTCGTGCAGTTCGGCATGCCCAGCTCCCGGTCGGTCGACGCCGAGCACCATTACGGGCCGGGCAATGGGCGACAGATGTTCGGTGCCGCGATGAACCGTCAGCGCCGAACGGCAGGAAATGTCCCCCCGCCGCGGATATTTGCGCGCGGCACGTTCCTGGAAACGGCCCCACAGCGCCTTGTCGGGGAACATTTCGTGCTTCCAGTCACGACCATCGTCATACTGCGTTCCCGGCGCGACCTCGAAAGGCCCCATATCCTCCGTTACGTCTACGCCGGTGAGATTGAAAGCGAGCGAGGTGATTTTGCGGTCGCGATAGGTGTCGACCGGCGAGGGGAAGTCGCGATGCCAAGGCTGGTACTTTGCGCCCTGGAAGGGCACGTCGAAGCCGATTTCCACGATCTGATAGTCCGGTCCGAGCACATTGGTGCAGACATCGACGACCCAAGGATGAGTGATGAGATCGACAAAGCCGCCAAAGGCCTGCGGGTGGATTTCAACATACCATCGGCGTGGCCCGCGACCGACGGCGCCGCCCGGTCTTTGTATGGCAGACCAGAACGCGGTCATCATGTCTTCGCGCATCGCGTCGGCCCATTGCGGGGTGAAAGCGCCCTTCAGCCCAATAATGCCATCCTCGGCAAGCTGTGCGACTTGCGCACCGATATCATAGTCGAATGTAGGTTGCGTAATCATTCGTCCGTTCCTCCAACTACTCTCAGGCTACCTCTACTAATAATTATTAGTCAATGGTCTAAATTTATTAGTTGGGTTAGAAGGAACGGAATGGAGGCGTGATGAGCAGCCCGAAGACGAAGAAGCGCGTGACGATGATGGATGTGGCGAAGGCCGCCGGCTGTTCGCAGGCGACCGTCTCCGTCGTCCTGAACAATGTCACCGATATCAAGATCTCGCCGGACCTGCGTACGCGGGTGCTGGAGCTGGCTCAAACCCTCGGCTATGGGCTTTCAGGTCCGATACGGCGGGCGGGCTTGGATAATTTGCGCGGGAGTTGCATCGGCTTCATCGTGGACCAGCTCGCGACGACGCCGGAAGCGGTCAACGCGATCGAGGGCGCCCGGCACGCCTCCTGGGAAAACGACGTGACAATCTTGGTGGCACAGACGCAAGGGCGGGCCGAACATGAGCGGAAGGCCGTGGAGCGCCTTCTGCAGGCCGGTGCGCAGGGTATTGTCTACATGTCGATCTTTACCCGTCGCGTGTCGCTCGACCCCGTTCTGGAAAAGCTCCCCGTACCGCTGGTGCTGCTCAATTGCTATACGAACGACAACCGATTCCCAGCCGTTGTTCCGGATGAAACGACCGGCGGCCGCATGGCCACGATGTCCCTGATCAGAAAGGGCCATACACGTATCGGCACGATCGTCGGCGAGAGCTTCATGGAGGCGGCACAGGATCGCTTGACGGGATACAGGGAAGCACTGGCACAAGCGGGCATCGCCTACGACGACAGCCTGGTGGCCGAAGGGAACTGGACGCCGACCTCCGGTTTCGAAGCAACGCAGAAACTTCTGTCGCTGGAGCACCCACCGACCGCGATCTTCTGCCAGAACGACAAGATGGCGATGGGATGCTTCAACGCAATCACAGAGGCGGGGATGAAGATCCCTGATGATCTTTCCGTCGTAGGCTATGACGATGATGAGCTTTCGCGCCATCTGCGCCCTCAACTGACCACGCTCGAACTTCCCCATCGACCGATGGGTGCGTGGGCGATCGCGCAGCTCGCTAGGAAACCAGCCTCGGCACCGCACGCTATTCACAAAGTTGCATGCGCGCTAATCGAACGTGCTTCGGTTGGCAGGTGCTCCGCACGGTCCTGAACGTGTTCCTTCGGGGTCACTCGCCCCGGTGTCTTGCGACGGCAATGACGCCGCTCATACCTCGATCGCGCGGCGGCAAATACTGCGAGGTCGCGATAGCCGCCGCGTCAAGTTTGGGATAGCTGCGTAGGAACGCGACCGTGGTCCACGCCTCTCGTAGCGCCACGCAACCGGCTAGGCCGGCCGGGCGCCACACGCGCTCATTAGCCGAGCGAGCTTGGCCGTATCAACCAGTTCGCCCTTCTCGAGCTTTGTTATTTCCAATTCCGTCAGTCCGGATATCACCGAAAGCTGCTCGAGCGTATAGCCCCTGGACTTGCGAAGCTCTGCGATCGGATTTTTCACGTCGATTGTCATGCGCATCTCCTGTTGGTGCATCGCAATATAGGGATATTGCAGCGCAATCCAAGATGCATGACACGACAGGCAGCGCGTTGACGCGGAACAACGTTATGCACCGAGCATTGCACGTCCATCAAGGAGAGCAGTCATGAACCGCATCATTTACATTGTGGGTCTAATCGTCATCGTACTCGTCATTCTGTCCTTCCTCGGGCTGAGATGACGCGACGCTAACTGAAACGAAGTATTTCTGCCCGCTTCAGGCGCTCCTGTGCCGTGTCATCAACTTGGCTTGCAGCACCACGACAACCAAAAGGAAGGCGCCGCGGATGACGGATTGCCAATAGGCGGAAAGGGAGATCCAGCCGAGGCCGTTTTCGAAATTGAGAATGTTGAAGACCATTGCGAGCAGCAATGCGCCGGCCAGCGTCGCGCCGACCGAGCCGGAGCCGCCGGTCAGAAGCGTGCCGCCCACGACGACAGAAGCAATCGCGAACAGTTCCCAGCCGACGCCCTCTGTCGGCTGGCCGGCGCCGAACTGTGCGGCAAGGATGACGCCGGCAAGGCCGGCGAGCGTGCCGGAGGCGGCGTAGACGATAGCAAGTGTCCGCTCGACCTTGAGGCCCATCAGACCGGCCGTCGCCTCGCCGTCGCCGATCGCCAGGATATGGCGGCCGACCGGCAGCTTTTCGAGTATCAGCCAGCCGAGAACATAGGCCGCAAGTCCGATCCAGGCCGGGATTGGAAAGCCGAGGAAATCATCTTGGCCTATGGTGGTGAAGCCCGTGTCGTAGGAGACGGAGACCGACTGGTTGTCCGCCAGAAGCAGCCCTGTGCCATAGGCGGCAAGCATGGTCGCGAGCGTGGCTATAAAGGGCTGGATGCGCATTTTCGTGATGATGAAGCCGTTGAGCGCGCCAACCGCGAGGCCCGCCGCCATGCCGCCGAAAAGTCCGGCCGCCCAGTGATAGGGCGAAAGCAGCGCTGCGACCACGCTCGCCATGGCTGCCGTGCCGCCGACGGAAAGATCGATGCCGCCGGTGATGATGACGAAGGCCATGCCCAGTGCGATCAGCGCGAACATGGAGTTGTAGCGCAGGAAACTCAGAATATTGAAAGGCGACAGGAAATTGTCGTAGCGCAGCGCGCCGAACAGGATGAGGCCGGCGAGCGCCAGGATGACGCCGATGCGGGCGAGATCGCCTGACGACTTGATGGTGAAGGGGCGGAGGAGGGCGTGCATGAAGGAACTCCTCAATGTTTGTCGGCGCGCTGCTGGATGAAGACGGCGAGCACGATCAGCCCGGCCTTGACGATGAGGGCTGCGGCATCCGGCACGCCATTGGCGAGAAGCGTGTAACGCACGAGTTGGATTACGAAGGCGCCGAGCAGAGTGCCGACGATATTGGCCCGCCCGCCCGTCAGCAGCGTACCGCCGACCGCGACGGCGGCGATGGCGTCGAGTTCCATGCCGAGCCCGACGAGATTGGCGTCGCTCGCCGAATTGCGCGCCACCACGATCAGGCCGGCAAGGCCGGCGAGCGCCCCGCTGATCATGTAGACGAGCAGCTTGACGCGCTTGACCGGAATCCCGGTCAGCCGCGCCGCCTTCTCGTTACCGCCGACCGCGATGATCTGACGGCCGATGACGGTGTAGCGGATCATGGCGGAGGCGAGAACGGCGATGACCAGCATCAGCACGACCTGTGCCGGAACGCCGGCGATGCGGCCCATGGCGATGAACTGGAAGCCTTCGTTCTTGAAGACCTGGAGGTTGCCGTTGGTCATGACCTGCGCGATGCCGCGGCCGGCGATGAACAGCACGAGCGTCGCAATGATCGGCTGAATGGAGAAGTGCGTGACGAGCAGACCGTTGAACAGTCCGAAGAGGCTGGCGACGACGACGGGCAGCAGCAGCGCGAGTGCCACCGCGAAAGCCATGTTCTCGACGTGGAAGAACTGGCCCATGAAGATCATTGGCGCGAGCGCCCCCGATATCGCCATCAGCGAGCCAACGGACAGGTCGATGCCGCCGGTGGCGATGACTAGCGTCATGCCTGTCGCCACGATGACGATGGTGGCGACCTGCGTCAGGTTCACGTTGAGCGTCTGCCAGGACAGGAAGTTCGGCGTCACCGCGATGTTGAAAAGGATGAGCGCCAGGAAAGCGACGAGGGTGCCGTATCGGCCAGCCAGTGTGAACAGCCGGCTGCCTGAGGAAAGCGTGCCCGAAGGCTGCGGGGCGGGGGTCTCGATCGTGGTCATGCCATTTCACCCGATGGGTCCACCTGACGGGCCATGGCGGAAAGCAGCGCCGCCTCGCTCAATTCCTTGCGCGGCAGGGTCGCGACCGATGTGCCGTCGCTGAGCACGGTGACGCGGTCGGCAGCGGCCAGAAGCTCTTCCAACTCGGAGGAGATCATCAGCACGCTGAGGCCCTCATCGGCAAGTCTGCGCAGGAGTTTGAGAATCTCGGATTTGGCGCCGATATCGATGCCGCGGGTCGGCTCGTCGATGATGAGCACGCGCGGGTCGGTGGCGAGCCAGCGGGCGAGCAGCACCTTCTGCTGGTTGCCGCCGGATAGCTCCTTGATCGGCTGATCCGGCGAGGCGCATTTGATGCCGAGCGCGCGGATGTAGCGGGTGACGATCTCGTCCTGCCGCGCGCGATCGACGACGCCGGCCTTTTTCAGTTTCGGCAGCAGCGCCAGGGTCATGTTCTCGCGAATGCTCATGTCTGGCACGATGCCGTCGATCTTGCGGTCCTCGGACACGAGGCCGATACCGTCGGCGATCGCATCCGTGGGTTCGTGATAGGCACATTCGCGACCGTCCATACGTAGGGTGCCGCGCTGCATCTTGTCGGCGCCGAAGATAAGGCGGGCCGTCTCAGTGCGGCCGGAGCCGAGCAGGCCGGCAAGGCCGGAAATTTCGCCCTCACGCACCTCAAGGCTGACATCGCGCACCCGCACGCCGGCGCCGGCATGCTCGACGGCAAGGCGGACGGGACGTTCCGGCACATCCTGATCGGGCACCATCGCCTGGAAGGCGGCGAGTTCCTTGCCGAGCATGTGGCGCACGAGTGCCATCTTCGGCATGTCCGCCATCAGGCTTTTTGCCACCGTCTGGCCGTCCCGCATGATCGTCACGCGGTCGCAGATTGCATAGAGTTCGTCCAGCCGGTGGCCGATGAAGATAACGGCGACGCCCGAGCGTTTCAGCGTGCGGATCGTCTCGAAGAGCACGGCGACTTCCCGCTCATCGAGCGAGGAGGTCGGCTCGTCCATGATGACGAGCCGGGCGTTCTGCGTAACGGCGCGGGCGATAGCCACCATCTGCCGCGTTGCGGCATCGAAATGCGCGACGGGACGGTCAACGTCGATGGAAAGGTTGAAGGTCTTTAGCACGGCCTCGGCGCCGCGGCGCATGGCCGCGTGATCGATCAGGCCGAAGCGTTTCGGCTCGCGGGAGAGGTGGATGTTTTCGGCGACCGAGCGTTGCGGGGCAAGGTTGATTTCCTGATAGATGGTCGCAATGCCGGCGCTTTGCGCTTCGGCTGGCATGAAAAAGTCGACCTCCCTGCCATCGAAGGCGATGCTGCCTTCGTCGCGACGGTAGACGCCTGTCAGGATCTTGATGAGCGTCGACTTGCCGGCGCCATTCTGGCCGACAAGGGCCATGACTTCCGCGGGCTCGACTTCGAGCGAAGCCGATTTCAGCGCGGCGACCCCGGCAAACGCCTTGGAAATGCCCTGCATGGACAGAAGCATCGGTTCCTCCTCTATCCCGACCGCATGATGAGCCTACACCCGAGCCGGCCGAAGGTCGTTCAAAAACGGCCGAGACGGCGATGCCGCCTCGGCCGCATGAGGCTTGGGAGTTATGATCAGTAGGCGTTGGCGAGTTCTGCGGCCGCGTTTGAGGCGTCGTAGAACTTGTCTTCGTTTACGAGGATCGGATCGATCTTCTCGCCCTTGGCATAACGCTGCATCGTCTCGAACGCCTTGGGCCCGAAGCGCGGGTTACATTCGACGACCGCCGCGATTTTTCCATCGACCACCGCCTGCACGGCTTCCTTGCCACCGTCGATGGAGAGCACGAGCACATCCTTACCGGGCACCTTGCCGGCTGCTTCCAGCGCCGCGATGGCACCCATCGCCATCTCGTCGTTATGGGCGTAGATGATATCGGCATCCGGATGGGCCTGGAGCAGCGCTTCGGCCACCTGACGGCCCTTGTCGCGCGCGAAGTCGCCGGTCTGCGAGGCGACGATCTCGAAGCCGCCGGCGGCCTTGATCGCTTCGTCGAAGCCCTTCTTGCGGTCGTTGGCGGGCGAGGAGCCGGTCGTGCCTTCCAGCTCGATGATCTTCGATTTGCCGTTGGCGTTCTTGACGAGCCATTCGGCGACGCGCTTGCCTTCCTCGACGAAGTTGGAGCCGATGAAGGTCAGATAGTCCTCACCGGCCTTGGCGAGCGACGGATCGACCGAGCGGTCGAGCAGGATGACCGGGATGCCGGCCTTCTTGGCGGCCATGACGGCGGGGATCAACGGCTTTTCCTCACGAGGTGCGAGGAAGATGACGTCGACACCCTGCGCGATCATCGAGTTGACGTCGGCGACCTGCTTGGCGGCCGAACCGGCGGCATCCGTGTAGACCAGCTGGTAGCCGAGCTTTTCAGCTTCGGCCTTCATGCTGTTCGTCTGGGCGATGCGCCAGGGATTGTTGGATTCGGTCTGTGCGAAGCCGACCTTGTAGGTGTCCTTTTGCGCCAGCTTCGGAACTTCGGCAATCGCGACGCCTGCAACGGCGAGCGCGCCGACAGCCGTTGCCGCGAGCATGAAAGTGCGACGGGAAATCATGGTCATGAGCGGGTTCTCCTCCCAGGGTCTGGCCGGTACTCCTCTACCGGACGTGAGCAAATTCCTGCTTCACATGTGCAAATCTTGCGCTAATAATATTAGCAGTCAAGAGCGAAAATTATGAGCACTTGCAAAAAATCCGCGTGCGGTGCAAAGCACGCCGAGGGCGAGGAACGACGCATGGCCAGGGGAAACGGTCGCAATACGAACAAAGAGGGCAGCGGACGCCCGACCATGACGGATATCGCCCGTATTGCTGGCGTATCCCAATCCAGTGTCTCCCTTGTGCTCAATGAAATGTCTGGTTCGCGCATTTCGGCGGAAACGCAACAGAAAGTGCGCGAGGCTGCTCATAAAATTGGTTATAGATTGCCGGCGACCCGAAGCCCTGTCGCCGCAGCCCCGACGGTCGAGAAGGACACGATCGCCTTCATCGTCGACGAGATTTCCACCAGCCCGCATCCCGTCGTCAGCCTCGACGGCATCCGTGACTATGCCTTCGAGCAAGGTCTTCTCGTTTCGGCCCATGCGACACGCTCGAATCCTGATCTCGAAGAGGCCGTCCTGCGCTCCGTGCTGCGCGATCCCTCGATTGCCGGCGTCATTTATGCGACGATCTTCACACGAAAGGTTTCGGTTCCCAAGGCGCTGAAATCCATCCCGACCGTGCTGCTCAACTGCTACTGCGAACCGCGCCAGCATGTGGCCATCGTGCCGGGGGAGGTGGCGGGCGGCTTCACCGCGACGGCGCATCTGACGTCGCTCGGGCACAAGCGCATCGGCTTCATCAACGGCGAGCCCTGGATGGATGCGGCGATGGATCGTCTGAAGGGTTACAAGCAGGCGCTCGCCACGGCCGATATCGCCTTCGACGAGACGCTGGTGCGCGATGGCGACTGGCTGCCCTTGCGCGGCTACGAGGCGGGACTTGAGCTTCTTTCGATGGACAATCCCCCCACGGCGATCTTTTGCGGCAACGACCTCATGGCCATCGGCGTCATGGAGGCGGTGCAGGAAAAGGGACTGCGTGTGCCGTACGATATCTCCGTCATGGGCTATGACGACCAGGAGCTCGCCCGCTATACCCATCCCCCGCTCTCGACACTGGTGCTCCCGAACTACGAGATGGGGCAAAGGGCTGCGGAAATACTCATCGACATGGCGATCCACGGCAAGCAGATGCGCCCCATGACCATCAAGGTCGACGGCCCTTTGGTCGTGCGCGAAACCACTGGGGCTGGCGGCACGCCTGATTAGGCTTAATCGGATAGCCGGATTTTCGCCTAGAGTCGCGACACGTCTGTAAGGTGGCGGCCTCGGCCAGTCGAGGCTCGCCTCGCTTTTCTATTTCCAACGCGTGGTCAAGGCGGCCGTCACGTCAAGCCGGGGCGCTTCTACGCGACCGTTGGCCGGCGCACGACCGGCGTCCCCTTGGTGAGGTTCTCGCCTTTTGACGGGACAGCGTGATACTATCCGCCAGCCCTCCGAGCGCATAGCTTAGCCGAGGCACTAGAAATGTCGTTAGGAAAGAAGTTAGGAGCCGGTTCAATCAAGAACCGACTCCTTCAATATAATCAGCAAGTTAGCTGAAGAAACTGGCTCCCCGAGCAGGAGCAAACTGCGAACTTTGAGTCGCCGATTACGCGCAAATCTACGCCAGAGCAACCCAAGCAAAGAAAACGCGAGCGAGATCGAGAAGAGCGAGTCCGCCTGGCCGGTGGGCCGAAGCCTTCATTGCGAGAGCGAGCTTACGCATTGGCGGCTGAACGAGGGACAGTGAAGACTCGCGATTTCACGGCGATTGGCATACCCCGCCACTATCTGACGTGGATGTGCGACGAAGGGCTGCTCGTGAAAGTTGGCTACGGCGTCTATCGCGCAAGGGATCGCGTGGCGGCCTGAGCGACGACTATGCTCGTTCCGAGGGGACAGATTTTGACGCATATGGAGGCCGCGATCGCCCGCCGCGGACTTCTGCGCACGTTGCACTATCCCGCTTGCTTTCACTCGATCAGAACGGGTCACCTAATACCCAGGGATGAGTATGGGCGAAATGGATGGGTTGGCTCGGATGGCAAGATTGGGGGAGATGACCTCGCGTCCAACTCCCGTGATTGTCATTACCGCTGTTGCGGATGAGGTGCTCAGGACACGCGCTAAGGCGCAGGGGTGCTATGCCTTTCTACTAAAGCCCTTCGATGCAGAAGCGCCGTTGAAGCACGTCCTTGATGCGATCGGTGATCGCTAAATTTTGGCTCAATCGTCAACCTCGATCACATCGACCCGATCGGCGTAGAAGGCCAAGTGATCCTTCACCTCGGCGGCGGCGAGAAACGGGTTTTCATACGACCAGATGGCGTTCACGCCTCGCTCGCCAGCAGCAGGAATACTGAAGTAGCTAGCGTCTCCTTTGTACGGGCAATAAGTGGAGTGATCAGAGCGGGCCAGCAGCGATGCGTCGATATCTGCTCGGGGGATGTAGAAAACTTTCGAGTGGTTGGTTTCCGAGAGCATGAGCGCTCTCGTCGAATCAGCGATCATTATGCCTTCGGCCTTCACGATGACGCGCCTTTTTGAGCGCTCAATTGTGATTCGATGATTATCATTCGGAATAAGGATGGGGCGGTCTGACAATGTTTCTCTCCGTCGCGTGTTAGCGGCATCCGCCGGTATAGTTGACGAGGTCGTCGTCGTGATCTTGCCGTGACAGCATGTGAAGGGCTCCGTCCCACAAGACGGAGCCCTTCGACCTGGGTGATCTGAAGCGCTCCCTCTAGGCCGCTACCAGCTCCCGACGCTCGGTCGCCGTCATGCGCTCCAATATCTGCCGGGTGGCCGCCATCGGCTGACCTTCGGCCAAGCCCACCGCGATGAGGTCGCTCAAGATCTGGCGATCCTGACGGTTGACCTTGCCGCCGTGATGGAAGCGGTTAAAGCCTTGTACGTCCCAGCGGGAGCATATCCTGTTCCCAGGTGCGCCAGAATTCAAGGATGCTGGTGGCGGTGGTCTGCGCCTTGGCCTGCTGGCCCGCCTGTCCGTGAATGCTGAGCCCCAAAATCTCCAGTGTGGAGGCGGTTCCGAGCCGCCAGAACTCTGATTCCGGATCAATGTCTGCGGGCTGGGGCCAGCCACCCATGCCCGCGGCAGCCAGTTGTGCGAAGGCAGGTGCAGCGAAGATCTTCATTTGTTCGGCGGGCATGACGATGCAAAGCGAGACGCCGCTGACGGAATACAGCGCCGCGAACTGAGCCGCCACCTCTGGCGCACTGTCGTCGACAATGAACCCGAAGGGAAAGCAGTGGCGATAGGCGTAGTCAGCCCGAGCCAGAAGGTCGGCATCCGTGGGCGCATGCAAAGGCAGTTCGGCGCTGCCGACGTTATGACTCTGGATGCCGAGAACCCCGTTGGTGACCTGGTCGGATGCCAAGCCAGACACCGAAAGAAACCACGGCAGCAACTCGACCCCGTAGGTGCCGAGAATGACGCGAGTCGACGTGTTGCGTGCAATACGCCCGACCGCTTCGGCGAGGGTCACGCCGGCCGGGTCGCGTAGCGCGGCGCTATCGAGCGTGATGAGGATATAGTCATATTCGTTCGGCGTGAGCTGTGCGAGGTCGGTAGCAAGCCCGTAGCCGTGGTACGAATTGAGTGCGCCGTCGTCGTAGGAGTAAAGAAGCTGCGGCCTTGCGAGCTGATTGATACGGTGGGGGCGCACCAGAAACGTCACTTCCGCGCCCGACAGCGCAAGATGATAGCCGCTGACGAGACCCATCGCGCCGGCGCCGGCGATCAAAATGCGGGGCTGATTGATTTTTTTCATTGTCGAATCCTGTCCGTGTTGCCGCGAACCGGCGCCGATGAATCTGTTCGGCCTCGTCGCGATGACATGAATCTAAGGATTTTCGGCTATTCGACTATGGCTCAGAATTAGGATGAGCTTGTGAGTGGGGCTCAGTAATCTTTCGCCGGGTTGGTAGACATAACGGCTGTTGGCTATTGCTCCGGCGCGATGCTTCCCCGCCACCGCAATGTCTCGATTACCGCGCGCATCGCCGGCCTGACTTGCCGCCTGCTCGGGTAATATATGTAGCAGGCCTCGTGCGGTACGTTCCAGTCGGGGAGCAGTTCCACCAGCATACCCGTCGCGAGGTGCTGGGCGACATAGTCGCGATGGACATACGCTGGTCCAGCGCCACTGAGCGCTGCAGCAATCAGAACCTGCATGTCGTTCGTTGAGAACGTCGGCTCAACAACGACATGTAGCCGTCTCTGTCCCTGCAGGAATTCCCATTTGAGCAGTGCGCCCGATGACGGGAAACGCCACAAAAGACAGGGGTGCGCCATCAGGTCCTCTGGCCTATTTATCGCCTGTGCGCTGGCCAGATACTCGGGCGCCGCGACTACGGCCGAACGATCTTCGGGGCTGATACGCACCGCAACCATGTCCCTGGCGAGAGCCTCGCCGTCCCGAATGCCCGCGTCAAAGCCGGCCGCGACGATGTCGACTGGAGTGTCGTCAATCGTCAATTCGAGGACTACGTCGGGGTAGTTTCGCCGCAATGTCGAGATTTTTGGGGCAACGTGGGCAAGCGCGCCTACCCTATGCGAGTTGACCCGAACAACTCCCGACGGACGGTCGCGAGCGTCCGCCAGCGTTTCGAGGCCCATCTCGATGTCGCGCAGCGCAGGGCTGAGCGTGTCGAGGAACCGCTGCCCCTCTACGGTTGGCGCAACGCTTCGCGTCGTGCGGCTGAGCAGCCGCGTACCAAGCCGTTCCTCCAACAGCCGGATAGCGTGGCTCAGCGCGGAGCCCGAGATGCCCAGACGACTAGCTGCGCGCGTGAAGCTGCGTTCTTCCGCAATGACCGCGAAGGCCATCAGATCAGCCAGATCCTCTCTCTCTTCATTGCTGAGCTGCCCTCACAAACTCCCTAAGACTGCTCAATTTAGCACAGGAGTATAGAGTGATCTAGCAATGGAAGATCGAGATTATTAGCCGGGACTAGCCGCCCGGCTGCAGCTTGTCCTGGGTGCGCACGTTGAAATCGCTGGCGTCATGGCGCTCGTGCAACTGTTCGTTCAACGGTCCCCAGAACTTGTTTACGATGCGGCCCCGTTGGACGGCGGGTCGCTCATCAATCTGTTTTGCCCAGCGCATCAGATGCGTGTAGCTCGCCACATCGAGGAATTCGGCGGCGTCATAGAGGCGGCCCAGAACCGTGCTGCCGTACCAGGGCCAAATCGCGATGTCCGCGATGCTATAGTCTTTTCCGGCGATGAACTCATGGTCGGCTAACCGCTTGTCGAGCACGTCCAGTTGCCTTTTGACCTCCATGGCGTAGCGGTTGATCGGATACTCGTATTTCTCCGGTGCGGAGGCATAGAAGTGACCGAATTCCAGCAATAAAAGCCGCGGAAATAGAGATCGGGCGAGCCGTCGGGCAAGCGCCCGGCCTCGATCGGATTCAAGTCATCGACCAGGAAGAGGAAGACGTCACGATCGGAGGCGTAGAGCGTCGTCGTGTCCTTGGTGATATCGACGCGCGGGTTGTATATGCCGGTCGACCAGTCGAGCACGCCGGGGACTTTCTATCGGGTGTCGCCCGTGCCGTTGCCGGCGATGCGCTGCACGGCTTCAACCAGCTCCGCGTCGAATATCCTCCCGTAATCCGGGCCGGTGACGGCGCGCAGTTCCGTGCGGCCGTCGTCGGTTTCCAGCGTCTTGACCTGCTCGGCGCGATTGGAAGTCAGGCCATATTGCAGATTGATGGCGGCGAGCGGGGCCGGAAGTTGGCGCAAATAGGCGGCGGGAGCGCCGACGAGCCCGGCGAACTGGCCGAAGGACCAGTGGGTCGGCGCAATGGCCGTATCGGTGCCCGGGAGGATCAGGGCCAACCGCTCCGGATCACTGCGATTGGCCTCCACATGGATCAGCGCGCTTTCCACCGCACGGGTCCGGCTGCGATCGGCGCGGTCGCGCACCGACCTGGCCAGTTCCGACAGTGAAAGGTAGCGCTCATCGGCCGGACGCGAGAACCACTCGGACGAAACGCGGCCGATCCGCTCGCCACGGCTGACATCCACCTTGTAACCGCCACGTGTGTCACGGCGAGCATCGAGAACCTGCATGTTCATGGGACCAATCTCCATGACGGGCGCGGGAGCCTCTCTCCCAGCTTTTCACCCGTCACGGAAAACCGGTCCGCACTCTCACTCTCAGGGGGCGTTGCGGGGTCTCCCCGCAGAAGGGGTCGGCCGAGACTTAAGGCTCGGTCGCAGGGGAAGGCATTCCCCCTAAAAGCTTAAACCCACGCTTGGCCAGCCCGGCCACCTTCGCCCACACCACGAGATTGGCGATGCCCGTTTCGTCTTCCAGGGTGATAAACATCACGCCTTTGGCGCTGACGGACGAGGACGATGCCGGCCGCCTCAAGCCAGCGCCCGTCACGGGTCGCCATCGCCTCCGCGCAGTGATTCCGAACGCAAGCACCGATTTCGCGCGCCGGCCTCTGCCTTCGATTTTCTCGATCTGCGCGCGCAACGACTCTATGCGGGCTCGGGCCGCAAGCTCGTTCTTGACCTCCAGGGGCGAGTTAAACATTATATTCTCTATTTGTTCTGGTTGATGCCCCGGAGTCAAGAAGGCTTGAGGCCGTTGTCATCGTCAGGGTTGGGATTTGCGCGGCGAGGGGGCGTAGCGTGCAACCTCGGCCTTGATCCTGTTGGATCCTCCAGCTTGGCGCCAACCGTTCTGCCGCAGCCGGGCGGACCGAAGACTCATGCCCATGATGTAGGAAACCGCGAGCGCGCTCTTCCCTAGATCGAAGAGCCGGTAGCAAATCTCGACGCCGCGCTTCGTGAGATGGCCAGTGGCGGGGCCGCCGTCCGAACCATTATTGTAGTGGTTCGCCGGGAAGCGCGGGTGCAAATCCCCGACCAGTTCCGACCCGCTCAAATCGAGCTCGGCGCTGATGGCTTGAAGGCGCTTCTGCTCGCTACGGATTTGCATCTGGATGAGCCGATCCAGGCGCTTCAGCTCGCCCTCATAAATCCGCTCCGCGTGTTCGAAGAGCAGGCCATCCATCGAGAGGGTGAGGATTAGCGCCTGAGCCCGCGTCCACAGGGAGTCTTTGTATGCGCGAAGACGATCGGGCGCGTCACCTTTGTATGTGGGTGCGGTGAAAGCTACATGCTCGGAGGTCCAATAGGATCGCGTCACGTCCGACATCACGAGGTGAATGCGGTGGGCAATATCGTTTCTGTAACTCAACAGTTCGACCAGCTCGTCAGCTTCCGCGGTTGAGGACATTCCCGCGTCGACCGCGAAGCGAAAAGCCTTGCGCAGCTTCTTGCCTTCCTTTGGGTCATGCTCCTGAGAGTGACGAAGCTTCTGCGCGTCTTCCGAAGCGAGCCGACCAGCCAATTCCGCATCGGATAGGATCTGACCGAGCACCCCTCGCAGACGGCGTTCTTCGGTCGTCTCCCAAAAGGGCGTGTTTGGGTCCTTGACGGCGCGCGGGTAGATATTCGCGAGCATAAAGTCGCGGACTTCCTCCGTATAGAACAGGTAAAGCGTAGCTTCTGCTGCGCGATACCGCAGGACGTTCTGCTCAAGGGCAGACGGCCGGCCGCCGCGAGGATCATCATACTGGCTATGTGGGAAAGCCCGTCCGAAATCTCGCTTCCGATGCGACTTGGTTACCCCCGCCATGGTCATCCTCCTTCTTCTGGTCCGCTCCTATGCCCGAGATCCTGCAGAAAACGTGCGGTGGACGGCTGATCCGCGTCGGCCGGCGCGAAGCTCGTAGTCATTGGTGATCAGTCGGTCGTCGAACTCGCCCAAGATGTCCTCAGAGCGTGCAAGCTCGAATCCGGCTGGGTCGAGCCAGCGCACGATGGCGCCATCGGCGATCGGGATGACATTGTATCGTTGTCGACGGCCATCGGTGCCCGTGAGAGCAACCGGTTCGGGTTGCTCGACCGCGCCTTCGTGCGCCCGGCGCGGCAGAGTGCCTTGCCATTGGAGAAAGAGCTGGGGGTCGATGAGATCTTCGGACTCGATATCGTCGAATCCATCGTTGAGCCAGGCCTCGAACTCCTCCCGTCGCGCGGCCGCCGTTTCCCGCGTCTGCGCGAGATTTTGCGACAGTGCGAAGGCGACGAAGGGATCGTGCGTTCCCCATCTTAAAAGCTCGCGCGCCCAGAAGCCGAACCAGGGCAATCCCGTGGTGTCCTTCCATTCCGCGAGCGTTGGAACGGCGGACGGGTCCGCTGCACCCGTTGACCACGCCTGCGCAACGACTGCGCCGACTGCAACCCCAAGCCGAAACTCTAGATTGTCGCCAACGAAGCGCTGCCAAGCGCGCAGATCTTCCGCTTCCGGCGCCGCCGCGTCCGGTTCGTGCATCCACCATCCCAACACGTCCGCCCAGCGCCGCAGAAGCGCCTGATCCGTATCGGTCTGACGTACGCGGAAGCCGAAGCCGCGGTCAGCGGCGAGCAGTTCTCCGATCTCCTCGAAGACATCAATCCGCGCCGTGGCGTCGTCCTCGCCATATGTGGTTGCCGCCTCGATGAGCGCGCGAAGACGAGGAGCGATCGCTTCAAAGCGGCGTCCAACGACGGGAGAGAAGCCATACTGATAGAGCCGCCGGCGTTCGTCCGCGTCGGGATAGACGGTCTCGACGATCGCGCGACCTCGTTGCACGAAGGCTTGCTCGAGCCAACGCTCTTGGGCCGCGGCGGCGGCCGTGAACGTCGTCCGCCATAACTCCACGAGATGAGCCTCGGCGCGCGCGCCCGTCATATGGACTCCGTCGGCTCGTGAGACCTCTTCGATCGCGGTCAGCAGCACCCCGTCGAGTTCGTCGAGTGAATCGGCCAGGCGCGCACGGGGATCGGTCGCACCTTCGCCCGCTTGGCCGCTGATATCCGGGGGCAGCGCTTCTTCGAGCCACTCGACAAAGTCGTCGGGATCGATACCGAGCAGCCGCTCTGCACGATCGCGGATCGCATTGAGGAGCAGCGCCAATGGGCTTTCGACTTTGTCCGCATCCATCTCTTCGATCAGCAGCGATGCGCGCAGACGGTCATAATCTGTCTGCAGCTCGCGGAGTTGGCCACGTTGAACGGGGATTGTTGCGGGCGCGGTGGACGACACCTGCGTCGGCAGCGCGACAAGGGGCATGCCTTCGACCCCTTTCGCCGCGCCTGGCCTTCCGGCTCGTCCAGCAAGGTTGCGGAATTCGGCTGTCGACAGAGGCGCGACGACCTGGGTCTGGGTGACCTGATCCCATGAGCGGCGCTTGAGCGATGTTAGGAAGATCAGGTCGAAGGGAAGATTTACGCCTTCGGTGAGCGTCGCGGTGGCGACGGTGATGGGACAGATACGGCGCTCAATCATCTCGACCATCAGCCTCCGCAAGCGCTGCGGCATTTGCCCATGGCTGGTTGCGATTCCTCGATCGAGGAGGAACAGCTCGAACGAGCCTTCACCGCAATAGTCGATACAGGCTGCGCGCGCCTCGTCGAACCGCTCTCGATCGCGGCCTTCCGGCGGGGCGAAGGGCGGGACGGCAGCCCACGCGTCGAGTTCCAGCGCGTCCTTGAACCAGCGCATTGTTTGCTCGGGCTCTTGCGCGACGGAAATCAGAATTCGCTGATCCTCCTCGACGAGGTGGAGCGTGGTCCAGAGAACGCTGAGGCAGTTGAAGCGATTGAGGCTGTTGCGCATCGCCGCCGGAAGCTGGGGCATCGGCTGCATTCGAAGCGGGAGATAGACCGGTTGCTCTTGGCCGCGCACGTAGAGCGTCCGGCCGTTCATGATATCGAGGAGGATGCGACCGGTCGCGTTGGGGGCGGTTTCGAGAGTGCCGACTACCTGCCGCGTGCTGCGGTAGCGCACGCCCACCGCGTCTGCATCGGCGCGGCCCTCGACCCATCGGGCAACGGGAAGAGCGGCGCCGCCCGCGACGGCCGTAAGTGCGATGCGCACCACGTCAGGCCGCTGCGCGATCACACGCGAAACGAAGTTCTCCAGCCGGATCGAACGGTTGCTGTGGTCCGAGAAGCTAACGCGCGTATTGTCGTTGGCGTCAGGCACGACCTGGTGGGCTTCATCGAGGATCAGGAGCCGCAGGCGAGCTGTGATTATCGGACCGAGATAGCGCATCAGCGCGTCGGCTTTTTCGACGGTCGCGATCAGGACCGTTGGCTCATCTCCGGTGAGCCAGTAGTCGGTGATGCCCCAATCAGCGCCCCCGTAAAGGGCGGTAATGGTCATTTCGCTCCCGAGTTCGGCGCGAAGCTTGGCTTCGACCTCGCCGGCGAGCGCCCGCGAGGGGACGAGATAAACGGCGAGCGGAGCGAGGCCATCGTGTTCGCGCAGCAGTAGCTCCTTCAGCAGCGCCAGGTTTGCTACCAGCGTCTTTCCCGAACCGGTCGGAGTGCAAAGTGCGAACGACGAGTCGCGCAGTAGGCGATCGAGGCCTTGGAGCTGGGATGTCCATAGAATTCCACGACCACGGCTGAACTGGTCGCGGGCATATGCCACGAGCTTTCCGGTCCTCGTCGGATTCAGCGCTGCAAGCGCCCGCAGCGGCCCATAGATGCTGGCTGCTTTGTAGCTATCTGCGACCTGTCGCATGAGCGCTATCACTAGCGAGGCATCGTCGCTGAACGTCCTCGCGGCCATTTCGTCGAGCGCATAGAGTTTCGACATTGCCACCTCCAGCCTCGCGTCGTCGCCGCGGCGAAGGCTGTCAGAGATCAATCCGAGGCTGCGGACGAGTTCGACGGTGAAGAACCACGCAACGCGATGATCGTCTTCGTCGAGATCGAATTCTTCGACTCCAGCCGCAGCGAGCCGTCGCGACGCGTCTGGTTCGGTCAGGTCGGGATGCGTGTTCCAGAAGGCGGAGGATCGACGAATGACGCCGTCGAAATCCGCTCTCAGAAATGCCGAATAGAGCGCGACGCCACTGTGATCGGTCTCGATCTGCTTGAGCAGGCCTGATGCCATCGCAGGCAGGCATCCGAGTTGGTACGCGGCGGCCGCGAGCAGCTCGATCGGGACGATCGAGCGAAGGCCGTCGGCGGCGCGCGATAGCCACTCCAGAATTTCCCCCGTCCTGCGATAGCAGTCGATTGCCCGGGGCGAGGATGTTCCCTCGATCTGCCGAAAGATATGCGCTGCATGCAGCAAGCGGCGGGCGTCCGCCAATTGCCGGGCCGATTCGCGATCGCTCCACTGAATGGCCGGAACCTGCCAGGTGGTTTGAAGGCAGCGCACATATGCGCGCGCTTGTGGGCGCGAAAGTTCATTCTCAATGGCCAGCGCGCGACGGAGGGTATCGGCAACGTCTAGGCGGTCAGCGTCAAGCTCGGGCATTATTTCGCCTCCTGCCACAAGCTCGAATAGAGCCCATCGATGAGACGCTCGCCGTCGCTCAGGATGAGCTCAACGACCTGAAGATCGTGCGGAGCAGTATATTCCTCGGGCGCCTCTTCCCACCCGATGAGTACGTCGAGTGGCTTGCGATCGCGAGCGCCATTACCGGCAATTAGGATGAGATTGGTTCGAGGCAGCGGTGGCGCATCTTCCAAAAGGACGGCCTGGTCGATCGATAGAATTGCAGCCTGATGGCCCACGGGGTCGCGCAATTCGAGGAGTCGCTGGAGTTGCCGCAGGCCGTGCGGGAGCGGCGTGTCCCGATTAACCTCGAACCAGACACCACGACCGGATCGGGCGCGCTCACCGGTTTCTTCGTCCTCTTCCCAGGGGCCGAGCATCAGGGAGTTGACCGCCGAGTCGGTTAGTCGCTGGCGCCACTTCGCTTCTCCCGCGATGAAGCGGACGACTTCGCCGTCCTCGTTGAGGGCGAGCCCCAGGAAATCGGATCCGAAGCGGCCGAAAATCTGGCGAACGCGGTCTGGATTACGCGCCAGATTCCAGAGATAGGCTTCGACGTCGGCGTGCTGTCGGAAAAGGAAGATCGGGATGCACCATGGATGGCCGCCGACGAATTTGGCCTGGAATGCCTCTGTCACCATTCCGGCCATCACTTCGCCGAAGAGCCCGCGCCGCGCAGTTGACGGAAGGCAGCTCGGGTAACACGCTTGGGCGCCGGGAGCGTCTGCGTCGGGATGGAGGTCGATGCCGATCTGACGGTGGAAATACTCGCGAGCATCGAGATGCGCAGACTCGAAATATGGTCGCATAGCGTCGATTAGATCGTCGTCAGTGGCTGCCTTCTGTTCGAGCAGGAGATGGCCATACGAGCCTCTGATCGTTCCGTTAGACGAGAGCCACTCGTCGATCGCTTCGGTAGGTGGTTCACACGTATGCACTGTCGTCGCCCCCCAGCGGGAGGCAAACGGAACAGCCTAGATGCCGGCAGTCACGGATTGAGCGCTCCCCGATAATAAACTTTAGAGGGCAAATCTTGATGATTGCCCCTTCATGCCCCGCCCCGCAACGGATTGATGATGTCGATCCCTGCGAAATCGCGCTCATTGTCTGTGACGACGATGCAGTCGTTGGCAGCGGCGATAGCGGCGATGATCGTGTCGAGGCCGCTGCGCGGCCGGCCGGCGGCTCTCCCTTCGGCCATCAGTTCCGCCCATGCGAGGCCGGCCCGTTCATCAAATGAGAGGATTCGGCCAGCGAATAGCGCCTGTGGACCTTGGGGGCCGCTGAACCAGGCATCAAGCTGATCCCGACGTTTCCCGGCAGGCTTTTCAAGTACGCCTCTACGGACCTCCGCCAGCGTCAGAGAAGCAATGAACAGGTCGTCGTCGGACTGCTCGGCCATCCATGCGACCAGGGATTCCGAAGGAGCAGGTTTAGTGAAGTTGCTGATGATGTTGGTGTCGAGAAGATACCGCATCAAATATCGACCTTCCGTCCTTCCTCATGCGGACGGGATAGGTCGAGTTCGGAGCCGATCAGGGGCGACGCCAGTAGCGCCTTCAGGATGCCGCCCTTCCTAGGGGGCTCGCCGGCGATGGAATGGCTGACAGCGGCTCGCAGTCGATCTGCATCCGCACCGCCCTCGGCAAGGCGTTTGGCGACCGACCGGATCAGATCGCGGTCGTTCTCTCGTCCAATCACCTCGAAGCGCGCCATGCCTCGTTCAGTCAGGCGACTACGGTAGTTATCGATTGCACGACGCTGAGGACTCTTGCTCATTCTGGCTCTCCGGGCTATAACCGGTAATATAACCAGAACGCTCGGAATCTGCAAGGCCAAGGTGGTCGAGATCGTGGATTCCGCCTACGCCAGGAAACGCTGATGCACTCCGAAATGTCCGCCAAGCCTACGCGGGACTACCATTTCGCCGAAATGCGCAAGTATTTGTACTACGCGGGGGGTTTCGGGGCCGCGCCAGAGCCACCGGGCATTCGCCACGATCGCCCCTCCATGCGAAACCCCGTAGCGGCTACGCCTCTGGATTTCATCCCGATTGCGGCGACTATAGTGGCATGTCCGCAGAGATTATTCCATTCGGCCGACAGCCAAACGGCGAAGACGACTACCTGGATTTCTACCGGGCACCGCCTGCGCGCAAGCGGTCTGCGCGACCACCCAAGCCGAAATGGCAGCCGAAAATCGTGGATGACTGGCCAGACGAGATTCCCGTCTTCGCCGAGGAACTTGAACTCTTCGAACTGTATCTCGGTGACGAGTTGGACAGGCTTCTCGGCATTACGAAGTGACTCATATCGTGGAGGTCTCGCATGAACGCCAACGCGACTCCCGCCTTGGCGGCGCTGGGGCGTGCCGCGCTATATCTTCGTGTTTCGACTGGGAGGCAGGCCGAACAGGACCTTTCGATCCCTGATCAACGGCGGCAGCTTCTGGGTTACTGCGAGGCGCGCGGAATCGAGGTCATCGCCGAGTTTGTCGAACCGGGTGCAACCGCAACAGACGACAAGCGCCCGTCATTTCAGCGGATGATGGATGAGGCATCACAGAAGCCTGCGCCCTTCGACACGATTATCGTCCACTCGTTCTCGCGCTTCTTCCACGATCAATTCCAGCTCGAGTTTTATGTCCGCCGTCTTGCCAAGAATGGCATCCGACTGACGTCCATCACGCAGGATCTCGGTGACGATCCGATGAGCGTGATGATGCGACAGATCATGGCGCTGTTCGACGAATATCAATCGAAGGAGAATGCCAAGCACACCCTTCGCGCCATGCGCGAGAATGCCCGGCAAGGCTTCAGGAACGGCGCACGCCCACCGTTCGGCTACAAGATCGTGGCTGCGGATGTGCGGGGAACGCGGACTAAAAAGAAGATCGAGCCAGATCCGGCGCATATCGAAACCGTTCGCCTTATCTTCCGTCTAGCTCGGATCGGTGATGGCGACGGCCCATTGGGCGTCAGGCAGATCGCCGGATATTTGAATGAGCGTGGGTTGCGCACCCAGACCGGCGGTCGCTGGGGTCTGGGCGCGGTCCACGAGCTGCTGACCCGCACGACCTACATCGGCGCTCATCGCTTTAATGTCAGCGGCAAGCGCAAGGGCACCAAGAAAAATCCGGAGGACATCGTCGAGGTCGAGGTCCCGTCGATCATCGAACCCGAGGAGTTCGAGGAGGTCCAGGAGCTGCTCAAATCACGGGCTCCGCAGCTCAAGGCGCCTCGCTTCGTCAATTCCCCGACGCTGCTCGGCGGGGTGGTGTATTGCGCCGACTGCGGTGGGGCCATGACCTTGCGGACTTCCGGCAAGGGCGAGGAATACCGCTACTACACCTGCTGCACCGCCGCTCGACAGGGGAAGACGGGCTGCAAGGGGCGAACCATCCCGATGGCAGAGCTTGACGCTATGGTGGTGGAGCACGTCGAGACGCGGCTGCTGGCACCGGGCCGCCTTGAGAGCATGCTTGGTTCACTCGTGGATCGTCGGGCAGAGCATGCCGGGAAGGAGAAGGAGCGCATCACCGCCCTGAAGCATCAGGCCTCTGATGCCGAGGAAAAGCTGACGAGGCTTTACCGGGCGATCGAGAATGGGCTGGCAGACTTGGACGATTCGAACCTGAAAGGGAGAATCGAGGAACTGAGGCGAATAAGGGATTCGGCCCGCGCAGATGTTGAGCGCGCGGAGAACCGCGACGCCAAGAGCGCGACGATCACCATGGAGTCGATCAACGAGTTCGCGAGGCTGGCGCGACAGGGGCTGCGTAAGGAGGATGGCACCTTTCGCAGGAGCCATATTCAACGTCTCGTGCAGCGGGCTGAGGTCGGAGCGGATCAGATTATGATCAAAGGTTCGGCTCTCAAGCTCCTCCAGACCCTCACTGAGGTGTCTGGAGGAAAGCCTGGAGTGGAAACTGCGGGCCTAGGCGTTCGCAGTTTCGTACCGAAATGGCTCCCCGGGCCGGAAAAGGTCAGGCAACCAAGCTGACCAAACTGATCCTCATAACCCGTTGATGTGCTGTGGTTTCGGGATTTCCTTGCCCATTGTGACCATTGTGGCTACTACTAGCAATGACCCCAAAAGTGGGAAAAATTGCGGGGAAGGAAAATGGGGAGCCATACTCGGAATGTGCTGACGGTCAAAGCGATCGAGGCCAGCAAATCCAAGAAGCTACGCGACGGCGGCGGACTTTGGTTGGTGACCAAAGGAAACGCCAGGTACTGGATATTCGATTTTACCCACAGTGGAAAACGCAGGCAACTTGGGCTCGGGCCTCTACTCAGCGTCAGCTTGGCTGAGGCCAGAAAGAAGGCCGAAGAGGCTCGTAAGCTCGTCCGGGCTGGAGTGGACCCAGTCGAGCAGCGCAAGGCGGTTGAGAAGAAGCCGACGACCTTCGGCGAATATGCCGACGCTTTCGTCGATGCAGCGGTGAAGGCCGGCCGCTGGCGAGGCGAGAAAACCCAGGCGCGTTGGCGCAATATCCTCGAAAACCATGCTGCATGTTTGCGTCCGAAGACTATCGAGGCAATCGCCGTCCCTGACGTCTTGGAGGTTCTACGCCCAATCTGGGGTGTTCGGCAGGAAACGGCCGAGAAAGCTCGTGAAGCGATAGAGCGCGTCCTTGATGCTGCAAAAGTTGAGGGACACCGGAGCGGGGAGAATCCAGCCACTTGGCGCGGTCAGCTTGAGCACGTACTTCATAAGCCGAACTCCATCGTTAAGAAGAGACATCACCCGGCGATGCCGCATGGGGACGTGGCGGCGTTTATGATGAGTTTGCGAGAGACGAAAGGGGTGGAAGCGCGCGCGCTCGAGCTGTGCGTGCTGACCGCGACGAGGAGCGGAGAGGTAAGGGGGGCGACCTGGCCTGAAGTAGACCTCGTGAAAAAGATTTGGACGATACCCGCAGCCCGGACAAAGCAGGGTAGGGAGCACAGAGTTCCGCTCTCGACACAGGCTGTCCAGCTTTTAGAGACGATGAAGAAATCGTCCATCAATGACTTCGTCTTCCCTAGCGTGCGCGACGGTAAGAAGCTCTCCGACGCAACTTTGGGAACGGTCCTCAAAGCCGCTGGAGGCAATGGCTCAGTAACGCATGGATTTCGCTCGTCTTTTAGGGACTTCGCAACGGAAGTGGCTCATGCCCCGCGTGAGATCGCCGAAGCGGCCCTCGGCCACGCTGTTGGAGATGCGGTCGAGCGGTCCTACGCCCGTAGTGATGCCCTCGAGCGGAGGAGGGTGCTTATGCAGGCATGGGCGGATTACGTGGAAAGTCAGCTGATTTAGAAATCATAATCAAGCTGAATATTTCAACTTCCGCAAGATTGTTTTCTGGAGAAATTTGTAAAAATCGACTATCTATATCAATACAGTCACATTGGTGATTGGAGCGGGGTTGGTGCCCGCATAGGACCTGCAGGAGCAGGTTCGACCCATTAGGGTAAAGCAGCGGGAAAACCGCCGGAAGCGTGACCGAGTCGCGCGGCGCTTGCGTCGATCAATCACAACCCGGCATGCCTGCCGATCACCTAACCTTCTCGAATTTAGCACGATTCAACTGACGCCCGGAATCCGTTCCGCGCCAGCAAGGGGAAACGCCATGCAGCCGTCAAACGATAATTTTCCCGTTCTGATTTCTCTGAATGAGGCATGCCGTCTTACGTCGATGAGCCGATCGATGCTGAACCGTTACCGCGCAGAGCGCCGCTTTCCTGCCGCGGTTGATTTAGGTGACCGCCGCGTTGCGTTCGTCCGTGCCGAGGTCGTGGAGTGGGTCTCGATGAAGATCGCCTCAAGGGCGGCCGCCTAGCCGCCCTTGACCCGTTTCGATGCGTCTAGGTTAATCGAAGCACCGGCGCTCGTGTAGCGCGCCAATTCATCACGACCACCCCATAATCACAAAACCGGCCTCGTCGCCGGTAGAGGAGGAATTTTGCGCTCAGAATCAACACCAGTGCGCGGCTACGGGCTGACGCTGTATCGCGACCAGGACGGACACGATGTCTGCGGCTTCCTCGACGGCTCGCCCGTACTCGTTCCAACTAGGACCGAGAAAACGCCAGAAGGGCGTCGCATCCGCTTTGCCGAGGGCAAGCGAGAACTCCCCCAGGTCGGCGACATATTCTGCGCGAACTCGGAAACGGCTGGACTTGTTCGGGATGCGCTCAACGAAAAGTTCGGCCGAGAACGCGATGCCGTAAATGCGTTTCGCGTCGTCTCAGCAAACCTTTCTCGGCGACAGCGTTACCTGTTTCTCTATGTCGGCATTGCCAACATGCAAACCGGCTCTGTCGATACTGTTTCGTTCACCCTTGAAGCACCTGACGAGCGCGTGCAGCGCGACGGCCAAGCCAAATTCGGTCGGTTCGTCGATGCGCTCGGCCTGACCGAAATCGCCGACAGCGACATGTTGCTTGGCCGGGCGGCGACAATGGGGGGTACTGGAGAAGCGCGGATCTTCAGGCGGTGGCTGTCCTGATGGAGCCTGTCATCCAATCAATCGCGGCGGTCGAAAGACCGCCGTCTCAAGGCGGCGCTAGAACACTCGCGAAGTTTACCGTCGATCTCGACGGCGTCCGGATATTCGGTCTTCTCCTGCGAGAACTGCCCGACGGAAGTAGGCGAACGGTCGCACCGAATCTTGGCGTCCACCACGTCGCGACATTTCGACGAGAAGTTGCCGAGAAGATTACCGACGCAGCATCCGCAGCACTTGGGGGCCACTTTGCCAAAGAACAGCACCGCCGTAGGGCCTGAACTTCCGCTCACCGATATTCGCCTTCGATTGTTGGAGAATGGTTATCGACCAATTCCCGTTGATGGCAAGCGCCCTCGAATTTCCGGCTGGTCGACCCTCCAGCCGACACCCGCAGCCATCGAAGCGTGGGAGCGCGGCCACGCTGATCACCGCAACACTGGCGTGTTGACCGGCAGTGTTGTCGCGATCGACGTCGACGCGCTCGATCAAGGCGTCTGCGACGCGCTTGTTGACAGGCTCCTGGAAATTCCTGACGCGGGTCTCGCTCCGTGCCGCACCGGCATGGCCCCGAAATGCCTGTTTGTCTTCCGATGCGACGCCCCGCGGCAAAAGCAGAAAACCGGCGAGTACCTCGCGAACGGGCTGAAGTGCCAGGTCGAGGTACTCGGAGCGGGCCAGCAATTCGTAGCGTTCGGCGAACACCCTGAGATTCATCGGCCATACGTTTGGTCAGGTGGTGACCTGCTATCGATTCCATTCGCCGACCTTCCAGAGATTGCTGAAGCCGACCTCGACGCGTTTCTCGCTGACGCCGAGGCGATACTCGCGGCCGCAGGGACGCCAGTCCGTCCGCCCGCAATGAAGCGCGAAGCTGCAACAGCCGGAGAGACATTCTGGCGACGAGTTAACTCGGCTGCGCTGGCATCGCCAGAACGGTGGGTCCGCGAAGTCTTTCCGAGCGCGAAACAGGAGCCCGGCACTGGCGCGTGGCGCGTGTCCTCGGCCGATCTAGGCCGCGGTCTACAAGAGGACATCTCGATACATGCGGATGGCATTCGTGATTTCGGAACGGAGCAAGCTGAGGCCCCCATCAGCATCGTTCAGAAGTGGGGCGGCCAGCAAACACCGCGTGATGCGGCGTTCTGGCTATGCGACCGCCTCGGCCGCGATCCTGAAGAGTGTGGGTGGCAGCGCCAGGATATCGGCGTTCGAATGACGCTCGGCTCGTTGCGGGGCGCACCTGCCGCCGCAAACGATGATGACGAAGGGGATATTACTCCCACGACCGCACCCTCCACCGGCGGGCTGCCGGAAACGTTGTGCTTCCCACCGGGCGCCGTCGGAGAGTTTGCCCGCTTCATAGCTGGATGCTCTCGGTTTCCCTCCGCCCACCTCTCGTTGGTGGCCTCACTTGCTTTCACGGCTGGCCTTGTTGGACGCAGGTACAAAGGGCCTACCGGACTGCGTTCGAACCTCTATGTCGTCGGCCTCGCGGAATCCGGCTTCGGTAAGGATGTGACGATCCGCGCGACAGCCGCGCTCGCGGACAGTACCTCATGGGGCGCTAAGGTGAGCGAAATGCTGTTCGCAGACCAAATCCGGAGCCTTCCGGGGCTCGCTGGCAAGCTACGCAAATCGCCCTCCACGGTGGTCGTGCAGGACGAATTCGGCCGCTGGCTGGCAGAACACACCGGACGGAACGTCGCCTCCCATCGAGCCGAGATCACGGCGGCCCTCATGGAGCTCACTGGTGCGCCCTCGGGGTTTTGGGGCGGCATGGAGAAGGCCGGAGGCAACATTCCGCGCATCGCATCGCCCTGTCTAACCATTCATGGGGTCTCGACACCGTCAACATTTTGGAACGCGTTGTCATCCGGGAACATCTCCGAAGGGCTGTTGGGACGCATTGTTTTGATCGACGTGGGAGACGCAGAGCCGATTAAGGTGCGACGTCCGCCGAACTCCCTCGAAGACATCCCAGTTAGTCTGTCTGACCAGGTGGCAGCCCTCCTTGGGCTATCAGCGGGGAAGTATACGGGGTCTTTCTGCGCGTTGACCGCAAAGTCAGACGAGAAGCCTCACCCCATTATGACGGTCGGATGGGCTCCCGGCGTTGATGACTTATTCGAAGAATTTGACGATCGGATCCGTGCGATGAAGCGCAGCGTCAATCCGGAGTATCGGCCAATCCTGAACCGCGTGGGCGAGAATGCTGCGCGGCTTGCAATGATCGTAGCGGTCGGCGTCGATCCGAAGGAACCCGTGATCACTGACGAAATACAGGAATGGGCCAACATGGTGGCTGAGCATTCGCTGCATGTCATCCTCCGCGGCGCCGACCAGCACATTGCCGACAACGAAAAGGCAGCGGAGTATCTACGTGTTCGGCAGATCGTCGCGCGCAAGCAGGAGGAAGGGATAACGCTTAAGGGCATCCTGAAGGCGCTCCGCGGCTCGCTGGACGGCCGCCGCCTCGACGATATCCTCGCGATGCTGAGACAGTCCGGAAGCGTACATTTTGCGAAGCTTCTCTCGCCGAGCGGGCAGACGAAAACGCGGTTCTGGGCTGGGGAAGTTCTGCCCGCAGGGGCCGAGGTAATCCCATCCGAATGACGGGGTTAAAGTGGGTGTCAAAGACCGGGGCAAAGCCGGGGGGCAGATCTCGGGTTCTCAAAAAAGGCGGCAAGTGATGCACCCCCTCTTGGGCCGGCCTTCGCCCCCCCTTTACCCCCCTCTTTGACCCCCTCTTTAAAGTAATAAAACTTATTATTTACATATAGATAGAGAGAGGAGGGGTGCATGCTAAAGTGAGATACACCCCCGCGCCGGGTCTTGGCGTGATTTTCAGGGGTGTGCATTCGCGTGCGCGAGATTTCACCCCGTCTTCGCAGGATCAAGGAGGATCGATGAGAGCAGGATCTAATCCCACCTATGCCGTTCATCTGGGGTCCGTCCCCCACATCGAAAACGAGACAGACACCGCCCGCTATCTCCGCGCGTTCGAGCAAATGCTTGCGGAAGCGCCGCCTACGACTGCCGACCAAGACTGGATCGCTGACGCGGCAAAGGACGCCATCCGGTTCTTAGCCGATGACGCCTTCCGCCTCGGCTTTGAAGCTTGCCACGAGAACGTTGTGAAGCCGCTACGGGAGAGCACCGTGGCAATCAGAGACGTCCAAGTCGCCCTGCGCCAGTATGGGGAACGTGTCAGAAACGGGATCGCTATGCGGTTCGAGGAAGCGCCAGGCGTTCCTACGCAACTTAGTGTCGACATCGACGAAATGCCTTTGCCGCCGACGAATGGGCTATTGCCATGAGATGGTCGGCAAAGGAACTGCGGCTCACACGGGTCCAGGCGACGTATTTGGCGCGTCAGGATGCGTCAGTACACGAACGCGTAAATGACCGCACCGAGCTCATTCTTTCAGCCCGCAAATTGCTCGCTTGGAAACGGGATCGATCAGGTGAGTGGCATCTCGGACCATCGGCGAAGGGCGACGCCGCCCTGGCAAAATTCTACTCGAGGAGGAAACGATGACCGCACGCACCACCGCCGAGCACCGTGCTGAACTGGAAGCTTGGCGTGCTACGGCGCCAGCCGATGACATAGAAATCCTTGCAACAATAGTGGGAAAGCCCAAGAAGGAGAAAAGGCCTCGCCATCGCGATCTTGCCCAGCTGGATGCCATCCTTGCCTTCCATCGGCGTCCGGACGGCGTGGCAGAGGCCGTGCAGCCCGAGCCCGCAGCACCGGTAAAAACCAACTGGTCGCTAACCCCTGCGAATGACAACCGCGCCCCGGAGGATGGCTCAGGACGGGAGCAGGCGGTCGAGTACATCCCATCCATTCCCGCAATCGAAGCTGCCATGGGCACGATCGAAATGAGATATCGTGCCGAGCCGATGATGAAATGCTCCGAGGTCATGGGCCTAGTATACCATGAGTGGGAATCTCGGCGCGCTGGTCGCGAAGTGCACGGCATCGTCACCGGCGGTGATGTCGAGTACGGCTGGCACGTCACTAACCGCATCGACGAAAATGGCGACCAGCACGAGAAGAAGCACAGAACTATCACCCGCATCGGCCGGTTGCGCTTTAGCGACGGGACGCAGACTGAGCGTGGCGAAAAACTATCGATGGGACAGGTGGTGGCATCTCGCATCGAGATGCCAGTCGGGGCAATGCTTGGCTGCCGAGAAAAGGCGACCCGCGACAAGGGGGCGGTGCAGGATCCGGTCGAGCTTGCTTACACAATGGACTATTTTGCCGGCAAGAACGACCCTCCGGGCCTTTTCGATGCTCAACTCGCTGGCCGTGTGAAAAAGAAGCCGCGGTCCTTCCATACGGGCCCGAAGACAAAGGAGGAGGCGCGGCAGTGGTTGGCCGACGCCATCGCCAATACGCCAGTCATGCCGCCTGTGAAGAAGTGCACCGACGGCTTTCCTGCTGGGCCAAGGAACCTCGCCGACCTGTTCCCGGGGTTGGTGAAGGTGGCGACTGGAGGCAGTGGGTCGCAAGCATGGGACGGAATCGCTTCGGCGTTGGAGGAGCGGAACGAATGGCACGCGGTTTTGCAAGGGATGAAGGAGGAACACGTCGAAACTCTCACCCGAGCTTCGAACGCGCGGAGCTTGCGGGAGCTTGGTGAAATTCGCGGCTCTAAAGGAAAATACGCCATTGCGGCAGGACGGCGGCTCCTGATCGCAGCGAATGACAATTACTTAGCGGCCAGAAAGTTGGCCGAGGAGGCGAGGGCGGCGTAGCACGACGTATTTGGCGGTCGTTGTTAGTCAGACGGCGGCCGCCAGCCCGTCTCATCCATTGCCATCATCAATAGAGCGACCAGGCGCGGCACCGGAATAGGATTCGTGGTGCGTTCGAATTCCGAAACGCGGATTGAAGACCCATACCCCAATAGCGCAGCGAGCTCGGCTTGCTTATAGCCGAGCCGTTTGCGGATGGCTTTGAATTCGTCGCCGGTCATGCGACCCGCAGGTAGTTGAGGCCGTACACGTTGCACATCATGTCCGTTTCTTCGGCAACTTCCTGCGCCTGGATGACGAGCATGAAAGCCCGGTGCTTCGAAACTTCGCGGTGGATCTGATCATCGATGCGAACGTCAAAGGCATAGACCTTGCAGGAACCGTCGAAGCGGCGGGTGATGTTCACTTTGATTTCTGCGGTGCTCTCGATCATTTGCTTGCCCCCTTTTGATATTTTGAAGCTAACGGATATCCGTTATTCCGTCAAGGGTAAAATAACGGATATACGTTATTTTTGCGGACGACCTGACTTTTTGCGCCTGTTATGCCCCTTGGATATGAAGGGGCCAGGGAGCCTCGCCCCCGCGTCATGCTGCACTCCGTTGCAGCCGCTGAACGTGGGGTAACTACCCACCGACGTACACCCTGTATAGGCGAAGCGCAGCGCGCCGGCCGTTCCTTGCCACCATATAACGAAGATGCTGCGCTCCGGTGACGGATGTCGTCTTGGGTGGGATTGCGATCGCAAGCCGTAGCCCACCAACCTCAGAGATGCACTTGTGCTGTCTCTGTCATCTTCCTTTCCGCATTGCCCTTGCGCGCCTCCTCTCGCAGCATGGGCGATCGTGCGGCCGCCTCCCTTCGGGTTGAGGTGGCCGCTTTTGTTTTCTGGTGACTCATGGCCAACAAGAGCGAATGGCACCACCTATACCAGCGTGCAGTGTGGAAGCGCCTGAGGGCGCATCAGTTGGCTATCCAGCCGTTATGCGAGTTCTGCCTGATCACCGAGGATGTGACGGAAGCTGACACGGTAGACCACAAGAAGCCCCACAAGGGCGACCTGACACTGTTCCTCGACCCAAGAAACCTGCAGTCCCTCTGCGCGCCATGCCATAACGGGCACAAGCAGCGCATCGAACGCGGCACCAAGGCTGTTGTGATCGGGGTTGATGGGTATCCGATTGAGATTGGGTGATATCAATGGCATATCGACATTCGCTAACAAAATAGGCAAAGAAAAGTCGAAATACCATTGAAGAAGCACTATTATTTCGCATTTTCTTGTTGACGGATCAGCATTATGATAAAATGGAGGGTTGCCTTGCCGGGAGGGGGTGGGTCGATCTTCGGGGCCGTCGGGATGGGTACCGGCGTCGGGGTTCAGCGTTAGTGCTAATACAGATTTTTCTATGAGGTGATCGCCATGGCGAAGCGGAAGGCGCGTATCGATAGCGCTGCCGAAGCTGTCCGCGTGATGGCTAAGGCGGCTGAGGAAATACAGCCGCCGGCCAATGTGCCGCTAGATCAAGAAGATATCCCATTTTTCCGAAATGTCATAGCGGAATATGCGCGGTCGGAATGGTCATCTCATCAACTCGAGCTTGCCGCGATGCTGGCTCGGACGATGGCGGACCTAACGCGCGAGCAGAAATTGCTGCGCGACGAGGGTGGTGTGGCCTTCTCGGAAAAAGGTACGCCGGTAGCAAACCCGCGCAAGTCAATCGTGCAGATGCACGCCAGTTCAATTCTGTCCTTTCGCCGGTCGTTGTCACTTCACGCGCGTGCGCAAGCGGGCGAGGCGAGGGACGTCGCCAAGCGGCGGGATGCGGCCAAGGAAATCGAAAGCGACAATCCGCTGGATGACGATTTGCTGGCGCGACCCGGTTAGGGGAATGCATGGCAAAGAAGCCGATGACTCGCGGCGAGCGTGTTATCGCGTTCGTGGAGCGATACTGCCTAGTTCCGGAAGGAACCTTGCTTGGCAAGCCAGTGCGACTTCTGCCGTTCCAGAAGAAGTTCATTCTCGCGGTATACGACAATCCGGCTGGCACATCGCGTGCCTATCTGTCTATTGCTCGCAAGAACGGCAAGACAGGCCTGATCGCCTGCCTGCTGTTAGCTCACATTGTCGGACCAGAGGCCTATCCAAACGGACGCATCGTCTCTGGCGCGCGCAGCCGAAAACAGGCTGCCGAAGTCTTCAACTACGCAGCGAAGATGGTGATGATGTCGACGGAGCTTTCAAAGCTCGCGCGCATCGTGCCGTCGGCGAAGATGATCGTTGGCCTGGCGCGGAACGTTGAATACCAGGCAAGTTCCGCCGAAGCCAAGAGCGCGCACGGCGGCTCGCCAATTCTGGCTATCCTCGACGAGGTCGGCCAGATCAAGGGCCCGACGGACGATTTCGTTGAGGCAATCGAGACATCGCAGGGCGCCTACGAAGGGCGGGCGATGCTGTTTGCGATCTCGACGCAGGCGGCGACCGACAATGACCTCTTTTCTCGCTGGATTGACGACGCGGAGACGTCGAAGGATCCGCGAATTGTCAGCCACGTCTATACGGCGCCGGTCGATTGCGATCTGGCCGACCGTGATGGATGGGCCGCGGCCAATCCTGCTCTTGGTGTATTCCGCTCGATCAAGGACGTTGAGGACTTTTCGCTTCTTGCACAGCGCATGCCGACGAAAGAAGCCAGTTTCCGCTGGCTGTTCCTGAATCAGCGCATCGATGCGTCGGCGCCTTTCGTGTCTCCGGCAGTGTGGAGAGCGTGCGACGGGCCGGTCGAAAAGAGCTTTGATGGTCTTCCTGTGTTTGGCGGGCTCGACCTTTCTGAGGTGTCAGACCTTACGTCCCTCGTGCTTATGGCGCCGCGGGAAGCAGAGACGGGAACCATCTGGCATATCAAGCCGACGTTCTGGCTGCCTGGCGACAACCTTCGTGAGAAAGCCAAGGCCGATCGCGTGCCCTATGACGTCTGGCATATCCCGAATGAGGATGGCGTTCGGTTCCTAGAGGCACCTGACGGCCCTACCGTCGACTATGAGTTCGTCGCGCATCACCTTCGCGAGTTGTTCGATACGCTGGATATCAGGAAAATCGCCTTCGACCGATGGAACTGGCGGCATTTCAAGCCGTGGCTGCAGAAAGTTGGCTTCACCGAGGAGCAGCTTGACGGCGACGAAGCGGTGTTCGAGCCGATGGGGCAGGGTTTTCAATCCATGTCGCCGGCTCTTCGTGACCTCGAAAGCCTGATCCTCAACCGGAAGATTGTTCATGGTGCTCACCCTGTACTGACCATGTGCATGATGAACGCCACGGTGAAGCAGGATCCGAGCGGCAACCGTAAGCTTGATAAGCAGAAGTCGCGCGGGCGCATTGACGGCGCTGTAGCGCTGACGATGGCGACGGCAATGGCGGGGACCTATGAAGGGGCGCCAAGCACGGTAAGCCCATGGGATGACCCGGAATTCTCACTTAATAAGGCGGCATAATGGCTATAAAAGACTGGTTTGGCCGCCGAAACGCGGGAAAACCCGCTGAAACGCGGGCTAGCATTGAAAATCCTACGGTCCCGGTGAGCGCGGAAAACTTTTTCGCGTTTTTCGGGGTCAACTCTGCTAATTTGCCGGCCGTGACCGTCGATAGCGCCTTGACCGTTCCGGCGGTGTGGGCGGCGGTTGCCTTTTTGTCCCGTACGTTGGCTTCGCTGCCGCGACACGCTTTTCGCGACGGCAAGGAAGGCGCAAAGCGCATTACCGGTAAGATTGAAACGGTAGTTAATGTCGCCCCGAATGACGGCATTGGTTCGTTCGCGTTTTGGCAATGGTTCTGGCAGCAGGTATTTACCGGCGGCCGTGGGTTGGCGTACATCGAGCGCACGTCGCAAGGCATCGACTCGCTGTGGCCGATGGATCCGAACAAGACGACGATCAAGCGCGTCGGCCTGAAGGTCACTTACGAGTATGACGGACAGTCATACGACGCAGCGGACGTCATCGACGTTCCATTCATGCGTCGCAGTTGCGGCATCCGGCACTATGGCCCGATAAGCCAGGCGTCGAAGGCGATTCAGCTAGCCATCGCTATGAACGACTACGGCAGCAACTTCTTTGCGGGGGGTGGCGTGCCGCCTCTCTCACTTGAAGGCCCACTGCCTGCCAACCAAGAAGCCATCAAGAGAGCGCAGGCGGATATTATGCGCTCAGTCGACGCTGCGAAAAATGCCAGCGAGCCCGTGTTCCCGATCCCGGCCGGATACAAGCTCCAGCCCGTCGGCATTGACCCTGCCAAAGGGCAGATGGTCGAGGCTCGCCGGTTTCAGGTTGAGGAAATCGCGCGCGCGTATCAGTTACCGCCGGTATTTCTTCAGGACTTGAGCCGCGCGACATTCAGCAACGCCGAACAGCAGGATCTGCATCTCGTAAAGCATCTGATTGGCCAATGGGCCAAGGCTCTCGAAGATGAAATCAATCTGAAGTTCTTTGGTCGGTCTGGCAGCGCGCGGTACATCGAGCACAACCTCGATGGCTTGCTGCGGGGCGACTTCAAGAGTCGAATGGATGGCTATGGCATCGCAATCCAGAACGGGATTCGCACGCCAGATGAAGTTCGCGCGCTGGAGAATCTGCCAGCGAAGGGCGGCGAGGCTGAGAGGTTGCACATTCAGGGTGCGACGGTGCCCCTGGGGCAGCAGAACGCGTCGCAGGGCGCCCAGCAGCCAGCCAACGACAATCAAAATAACGAGGCGCAGGCCGCATGAGCGAATTTGAGAAGCGTATTGCGCAGAAGGTTGAGCTGCGCGCAGACGAGAGTGGCACGAAGACACTCATTGGCTATGCCGCCGTCTTCAATTCCGCAACGGACATCGGGGGATATTTCACCGAGCAGATCGCGCCAGGAGCATTTGCTGACACCATCCGGGGCGACGTCAGGTGCCTGTTCAACCATCAGAGCGGAAACGTGCTGGGGCGAACGAAAAGCGGCACGCTGCGACTTTCCGAAGACGGTCATGGACTGCGTTTTGAAGTCGACCTTCCTGACACGGTGTTGGGCAGGGACGTCGGAACGCTTGTCAGTCGCGGCGACATCAGTGGGTGCTCGTTCGATTTTCGCGCCCTAAAGCAGTCATGGGATGACACAGTTGACCCGCCCAAGCGGACGCTTGAGAAGGTCGATATCAGCGAAATCTCGATCGTCACCTTCCCAGCATACGCCGACACTACCGTCGGCGTTCGATCGCTCGAGGCCGTGAGAGCCGAAGCTGAGGAAGCAAGGGCCGAGGAAAAGCGCAGGGCGGAAAATGCCGCCGCCGCCGCCCGTCGGGTTGCCGGCCGTCGAGCAGCCACAGAACAAAAAATTCGTGGCATCCGGCAGGACGCCTCGTAGCCCAGCCGCAAGGCTGAAGTCACCCGGCATTTAGTCGGAGGGCCGGACGAGACTGTCCTGCCAATCACCAAACCCCAACACATTTTGGAGGCCTATATGGCAACTCTTACCGAGCTTCAGGAGAAGCGCGGCCGCCTCGTCACGCAGGCGCGCGAAGCACTGAACGAAATCCAGTCGAACACCGATGAAGCACGCTCCGCCGAGCTTGAATCGCGCCACGACAACATTATGGCAGAATTCGACCAGGTCGAGCGCAACATCGAACGCGAAGAGCGCCAGGCCGCCCTCGAAGCTCGCTTCGAAGAGCGCGCCCGCAAGGATCGCGAGAACAGGCGCCCCGGCTCCAAGACCGAAGACCGTGCGTCTGCGTCTGACGTAGGCGACGCGCTGAGCTACCGCTCTGTCTTCTTCAAGTTCATCGCCTCGGGCGCCGATCTCGCCGCGCTTGAGCCGGAGGAGCGCGCGGTTCTTAAGGCCGGCGTACAGGCCGCCGACGAATACCGCGCTCAGTCGTCCGCCACCGGCGCTGCTGGCGGGTACACGGTTCCGACCGAACTCGCCAACGAAATCATCAAGTCGATGAAGGCTTGGGGTCCGATGTACGACCCCGGCGTCTCCACCGAAATCAACACGTCTTCTGGCGCTGTGATCCAGCTTCCGACGATCGACGACACTTCTGGCACGGGCTTTGCCCATACTCAGGGTGCCGATCTTGTTGATGACGGCTCAGTTGACGCGGTCTTCGGCCAGAAGCAGCTCGAGGCCTACGTCTTCGACACGAAGTTCATCAAGTTCTCGTTCGAACTGGCGCAGGACTCCATTTTCAATATGGAGGCGCTGCTCGGTTCGCTGCTCGGCGAACGCCTCGGCCGCGTTGCCAACGCGCAGCTGACCACGGGCACTGGTTCTTCGGCCCCGAACGGTGTGGCTACGGCTTCTACGCTAGGCAAGACGGGCGCCTCGGCGACGGCGATCGCCTCCGATGAACTCATCGACCTCGTGCACTCTGTGGACCCGGCGTATCGCACTGCTCCTAAGGTCGGCTTCCAGTTCAACGACACTACGCTCGCGGCCATCCGCAAGCTGAAGGACGGCCAGGGCAATTATCTCTGGCAGATGGGCGACGTCACGAAGGGCCAGCCCGGAACACTTCTTAGCTACCGCTACACCATCAACCAGGCCGTTGCGTCTATCGCAACCGGCAACAAGTCTGTTCTGTTCGGCGACTTCGGCAAGTATTTCGTCCGAAAGGTTGGCTCTCCGGTTATCGGCGTCATGCGCGAGCGCTTCTGGCCGAACCTCGGCATCGCCGGGTACATCCGATTCGACGGTGAGCTCGCCGATACCGCGGCAATCAAGCACCTGAAGCAGGCCTAATAGGCTGAGCGAGCCTGTTTTGACGCAGGCTTGCTCCTTTCTTGGAGGCGATATGCTTTTGAAGATGATTGCCGGCTTGTCCGGCCCACTGTTTAACCTGAAGCCCGGTGACGAGTACGAGTTCGGTGATGATGAGGCTGCTCGCCTGATTGACGCAGGGTTCGCGACTGAGGCAACCGGTTCTGGCGCTTCGCCAACGGCTGCAAAGAGGAAGGCGAAGGCTGATGTGGTATCCACCGAAGGTCACGATCCCGCCAGCTGAGCCGGTCTCGGTCGCAGAGGCAAAACTCCAATGCAACGTTCTGCATGACGATGATGACGCGTTGCTTGGGGCGATTATCGCTGCCGCACGGGACCATGTCGAGGGTTACTGTGGGACGCCTTTGGCGACGCAAACGGTGGAGGTGAAATGCGACGACTTCTGCGATATGGCGCGTCTTCCAATTGCGCCAGCGCAGTCCGTGACGACGATAATTTACACCGACACGTCCGGCGACGAGCAAACGTTGTCTGCGTCAGTGTATGAGGAACGATTTGACGGCCTAGAGGCCGCGGTCGTCCCTGCGTACGGGCAGAGATGGCCAGTAAAACGGGCAGGTTCGCGTATCACGTTGACTGCAGTCGTTGGCTACGAAACTACGCCACCAGCCGTCAAGCATGCGATGCTGCTCTGGATCGCCGAAGCCTATCTCAATCGCGAGAATGCGGAAACGCCCGGATGGACGGCGTTCGACGCTCTATTGACCAATTACCGGCGTTAGGCCGCAGGAGACCCCATGGCAGACCTGACAATCACCGCGGCGAGCGTCGTCGCAGGCACGAATTCCACGCGCGACCACGGCACGGCAGGCGAGACGATTACGGCCGGCAAGGCTGTGTTTCTCGATGCAACCACGAACAAGTGGATGCTCTCTGACAATAACGGCACGGGCACGCGGGCGGTCAATGGTATCGCTCTGAACGGCGCCAGCCTTAACCAGCCGCTGGCAATCCACAAGAGCGGCGACATCACTATCGGTGCGACGATTACGGCGGGCACAGCATACTACCTGTCGGCTACGGCGGGTGGAATTTGCCCGGTTGGCGACCTGGCGAGCGGCATGGACCCGATTCTGATCGGCATCGCCAAGTCCGCAAGCGTGCTGGCCGTTGACATCCAGGATCCGGGTGTGACGCTCTAAGATGTGGGTCCGGTTCACCGAGGATCACGACTGGGTGCAGCCGGGGTTCACCATCGCCTACAAGGCGGGCATGCATCTGAACGTCACGCGCGCATGTGCTGACCAAGCCGTGACAGCTGGGAAGGCAGTTAGGGCGAAGAGGCCGGTTGATGGCAAAGAAGCCGAATAGCGGCGCCCTGCGCGTCAAGCTGCACTTTCAGGTGCGGCCTCTTGTCGACGACGGCATGGGCAACGAGCAGGCCGGGGATTTTGCCACGGTCTTCACCGACTTTGCCGAATTGATCCCGCTCAAGGGCGGCGAGCCCGTGCAGGCTGCCCGTCTGACGGGCGTACAGCCGTATATCGTGCGAGTGCGCAGTCATACGGCCAGCCGTGAGGTAGCGCCGTCTTGGCGAGCTCTAGACGCTCGCAATCCGAAGCGGGTTCTGAACATCCGGTCGTCGGCTGACCCGGACCAGACGAACGCCTGGCTTGAAATGATGGCCGACGACGGCGTCGCAACATAGTAGCAGGCGGGGTAGGGTATGGCGCTGAAGGCCACGATTACTGGCAAGGATGAGTTATTCCGTCGCTTGACAGAGGTTGCTCCGAACGTTGCGAAGTACGCCACCGAAGCCAAGCGGAAAGCCGGCGACGAGCTGGCCGAGGCTATCCGTCAGCGAGCACCCACCGGCGCGACGCTGGAATACATGGAAAGCATCGAGGCCGACGAGATCGCGAACCGTCCGCATCAGGAGCGCGTGAGCAAGGCTGCGGCCAAGGATCCGACTGCTGTTGGGCTCTTTGCCGAATACATCTGGCGTTTCCTCGAGTTCGGGACTGCGCCGCACAATACCGCTCCGGGTGGCGGCACGGTTTTAGGGCAGGCCACGCACCGTGAGGGCGGAGGCATGCAGCATCCAGGCACACGAGCGCAGCCACATATTTTTCCGACCTATCGCGCAATGAAGCCAAAGATCATGAAGCGCATCCGCGCCGCGGTGAACAAGGGTGTTCGGGAGGCCATGAGCAAATGAGTCCCGAACTAGAGTTGCAGGATGTCATCGTAAAACGCCTCAAGGCGGACGTGGCGCTCATGAACCTCGTGAATGGCGTCTATGACGAGCCACCTACCACACGGTGGGCCGAGCCAAAACTTGGCTACGTCACAATCGGCGAGGCGCAATTCATCCGAGACGATGCCACCTGCATCCATGCCGGCGACGTCTATCTGACCTTGCACGCATGGTCTCGGAAGGTCGGCTTTCCAGCCGTGAAGGAGATCGCGTTCGCGGTCTCCGAAAACTTGCATATGGCGCCGCTGGTCCTAGCATCTTGGCGCCTCGTTTCCATCATGCACCGACAGACGCGCGTT
>NZ_JBLZPH010000101.1:40701-45210 GCF_049199205.1 Shinella sp. M31
TTTCCATCATGCACCGACAGACGCGCGTTTTTCGCGATCCTGACGGACTGACAAGCCATGCCGTGATTGAGTTCGCGGCGTCGGTTCATAAGCCGCTGGCATAGGCCGGGCATTCCTCAAAATCACACCTGAAGAACGTCCGGCGCGCCCGGCGAAGGAGATAATATGGCAGACGGCGAACAGCTTGGCCGGACCTTGCTCATCAAACTCGGCGACGGAGCATCGCCGGAAGTCTTTACCAATCTCTGCGGCCTCAAGGATCGCAGCTTCGACCTTTCGGCCAACACGGTCGACACCACGAAGCCCAGCTGCACCAATCCGGGCGGCCCGGTTCAGAAGACCAGCCGCCCCGGCATCACCAGCCGCACCTTCTCTGGTTCCGGCACGTTCGTGTCCAGCGCGATCATGAAGACCTTCATGGTGCATGTGAACGACGCGACGGTCTTCAACGCGCAGGTCGTCGTGCCTGGGCTCGGCACCTATGCCGGTTCGTTCATGGTCTCGAGCTTCACGCTCGACGGCGACATGGAGAACGACCTGCAGTTCAACGGTACGTTTGAGGCTGCCGGCGCACTGACGTTCACGGCCGAGGCGTAAGATCATGGCTAAAGAGGAGAAAAAGACCGTGGCTGCGACTGTCGAAAAACCCTTCCCGCTGGTCGTTAACGGTGCCCGCGGCGAGGTTGCCCTGTGGATCGGCGATGAGCCTTTGGTCATCGCCGCCACCATGCTCGGCCTGTCCGCGGTGTCCACGCGGTTGGACTGCAAGAGCTTCCAGGACCTGTTCGTCCGGCTGTCTGGCGTCGAGGTTGCGGCAACTGTCGCAGCAATCGAACTGATGACTGTCAGAGGTGATCGCTTGGCCGCGATCGAAAAGCTGCATCTGAAGCATTTTTCGGCATGTGCGGCGGCATTCTCCACTGCGTTAGCGCATCATTTCGATGAGGGCGACGAGGGAAACGTGGAGGCCGTCGAAAAGGCGGCCTAAAGAGAAAAGAAGCAGCGTTCCCTTGGCGCGATTGGCTGCGCATCGGCCTTGGCGGACTGCAATGGCGGCCAGCCGATTTCTGGGATGCCACGCTCACCGAGTTCTTCCAAGCCATCAACGGTCGGAATGAAGCAAACGGTGCGGAAGACAAGCCTGCTGCGCCATCCAAGGGTGAGATGGCGGCGCTTATGGCGCGGTATGGTTAGTCACGCCTTCAACGCGCAACTGCTCGTCATAGGAAATGTAGTCGTTTTGACGGCACCAGTCGCGCAAGCGCTTTGCTTCCCCCAGCGCACTGCTTAGCAATGAGTTTCGGCACTTGAGGTAGTCTTCGCTGTTGGACCTTTCCACTTCAGCGCTGGCTGGGCTCTCACTCACCACCTTTGCTTGGGCTCCCTGTTGCGTGGCGGCAAAATCCCTCCACGCGTACCGTGCACCGCCTGCGATGATCACTACGCATGCTGCGGCGACCAGTGCCTTCAGCCACACATCCATTTCAGCACCTCAAAGCCCGCCTCGCGCGGGCTTCATCATTTTAGGATGAACCTGCCTTGGCTGACAACTCCACCGACGACATGATTATCGCCATTGGCGTTGACTTGGCGACGATCCGGCGTGGGCTGAAAAAGCTCGAGCAGGAAGTCGGTACGTCAACCGGGCGCGTGCAGAAGCAGTTTGAGACCGTCGGCCGCGGCATCGACAATGCCATGACTACGGCGATGCAGAACCGTATCAACGCCTTGGTCGGTGTCCGCACGAAAGGCGCGAAGGAATGGACCGGTGCGCTCGCCGACCAGGGCAAAGAACTTGAGCGCCTGCGCGCCAAGTACAGCCCGCTCTTTGCGACGATAAATAACTACAAAGCGGCTCAGGCTGATATCCGCCGCGCTCATGCTGTCGGCGCGATCTCTGCCAACGAGATGACGTCGGCCCTCTCGCAGCAGCGTCAGGAAGCCCTGAAATCGATCGCGACCATCAAAGCGCGCAATTCGGCACTTTCTGATACGCCAGCCATGCATGGCGCCCGCGGCTTTCAGACCGCCAACATCGCTGCGCAATTTCAGGACATTGCTGTCACATCCGCAATGGGGATGAGCCCGCTGCAGATTGCTTTGCAGCAGGGCACGCAGTTATCCGCCGTGCTCGGGACAATGGGGAGCGGCAAGCAGGTAATTGCTGGTCTCGGTGCGGCGTTCGCGTCTCTGGTTAGCCCAGTGTCGCTGGTTACCATAGGTCTGATCGCTGGTGGTGCTGCGCTCGCGCAGTACATCACTAGTGCGGGCAACGTTAAAACAGCCGACGAGGCCATCAAAAGCCACGCGGATACCATTGCCTCGATCAAAGATGCCTATGGTGTGGCGGCGGAAGGTCTTGGCGATTACGTTAAAGTAAGCCAAGCAGAAGCTGCGGCCGCGGCCCGTGAGAACCTTAAGGTTCAGCAGGACGTAGCCCAGGCTGCTACTGCCCAATTCAGCAAGATGATGGGCGTTCTTCAAGCCCGTACTGGCGGTGCGTCAGACGTTGCCACCAGGTTCCGACCATTCGCAGATGCCATTCGCGACTTCCGCAAGAGCGTTGCGGAGGGAGCGCCGGACTTTCTGAGACTGCGGACACAGATCGAGGCTATTGTCGCGACCGACCCGGACGGGCTTCGCACGCTCGGTGACGAGCTATTAAACAATTCGCGAGCCGCCGCAGACGCTGACCGCCGTGTCCGCTCCGCCAAAGACGTTATCGCCGGTCTCGGAAAGATTGCACTCGATCAGACATCTGGTGTCTCAGCTCTAACTGACGCTCTAAAAGAGCTCGCCGACATAGCTGTTCCCGCCATGAGCGCCGCTGAACGCGCGCTCGCCGCGTACCGCAAAGCTATGGGCTCGGCTGAAGGCCCGGAACAGCGCCGCGCCGCTGCTAAAGCCTACGACGATGCGCGCCGCAGGATCGATGACGCCAATCCGACAATCAACAATGCCGATGGCAAGCGCGTCGCAGTTCCGGTTCCTGGCGACAAACCGTCACCTCTGGACGGCGACGGCAAGGAGCTCAAGAAGCAGGAGACTGCCGCCCAGAAAGCTGCCAACGCTTACCGCGACCTGATCAAGTCGGCAAACGACCGCATCGGCCAGTTGCAGCTCGAAGTCGAGATCACCGGGCAATACGGCGTGGCAACGGATGCGGCGCGCTTCCGGCTGGAGCTGTTGCAGCAGGCCGAGGACAAAGGCCGCTCACTCAATCCAAAGCAGCGAACGGAGATTGAGCAGAAGGTAGCGCTGTACGAGAAATACTCGCAAGCGCTGGCCGAGACCAAACTCCAGCAGGACCTGATGAATCAGGCCCGGTTCTCATCGCTGTCCAAGCAGGACCAGCAGGTCGTCACGACGCTACGCCAGTATGGTTTGTCTGAGGACCTGAACGGCAAGAACGCGCAAGCAATCCGGCAGTCGCTGCAGGGTCAGGAGATCTCCGACGGCTTCAAGTCGTTTGCGATGCAGTTCTCTACGGGGCTCATCTCGGAAGGGAAGAGTCTCGGCGAAGCATTTGGCGATGCAGTAAAAACTGCAGCCGCCAGTGCGATGCAGAAGTCGCTGGAAAGCCTGTTTTCGCAAATTGGTAATGCCCTCGCTTCCGCGCTGATGCCGAAGTTGGGTGGTGGTGCGTCACCGTTTACTGCAACGACCACGCTGGGAGACCTTCTTGGTGCAGGCGCAGCCCCGGTAGGCGCAGTTACGCGGTCCGCGCTGCCTGCTTTGCCTACCGGTGATATCGCTTCTTACATTTCCCAGTCCGCAACCGCGCGCGGAATTGATCCAGCCGTTGCGCTGAAGGTCGCAAGGTCCGAAGGCGGATTGGATAGCTGGAATCTCCAATCGAATTACGTGAAGAACGGCGTTCGAGAACCCTCCTTCGGCCCGTTCCAGCTGTACAAGGGCGGCGGCCTTGGAAACGCGTTCATGGCTAAGACTGGCCTTGACCCCGCTCTTGCAGCGAACGGCCCGGCCGGGGTTGATTTCGCCCTGGATCACGCCGCCAAGAACGGCTGGGGCGCCTGGTACGGCGCCGCTAAGGCGGGCGTCGGAGACTTTGAAGGCATCGGCCAAGCGGCAAAATCGATCCAAGGTCTTGGGACCGTCGCCGGAGAAGCCACCAAAGGCCTCGGCGGCCTAAATGGCGGCCTTCAGGCCATCGCGCAGAACTTCGGGGCGGCAGGCGGTGGCATCAACCTCGGTGGTCTGTTCTCCTCGTCCTTCAAGCCCAACACGACGCTGTCGAATTTCATCAACGGGATTCCCGGTTTTGATGGCGGCGGCCACACGGGCGCAGGCACCAGAACGGGTGGCCTAGATGGCAAGGGCGGATTTCTCGCCCTCATGCATCCGCGCGAGACCGTCACGGATCACACCAAGATCAATGCCCCTCGCGCGCCGCGCCTTAATCCCTCGGGTGGCCCTCGCGTCGTTCGCAACGAATCCGCACTAACGGTGCAGATCCAAGGCGCGAATGGTGATGACCATGTCCGCATG